>DATHCU010000145.1:0-14239 GCA_035319385.1 Thermodesulfovibrionales bacterium | reverse complement strand
GAAAGAAGAAGGCGGAAGGCACACACCGTTTTTCAAGGGATATCGACCGCAGTTTTACTTCAGGACGACGGATGTCACGGGAGTGGCGCAGTTGCCGGAGGGAGTGGAGATGGTGATGCCCGGTGACAACGTGAGTCTGGTAGTGGAACTGATAGGACCGATAGCGATGGAAAAGGAGCTGAGGTTTGCAATCCGTGAGGGCGGCAGGACAGTCGGCGCGGGCGTTGTCACCGAGGTAATACAATAAGCAAAACGAACATTGCAAATTGCAATATTAAGGAAGATATAAGAAATGCGTGATATAATTCTTTTTCAGTGCACGGAATGCAAGAACAGAAACTATTCGAGCATGAAGAACAAAAAGAATACAACGGAAAAACTCCAGTTGAAGAAATACTGTAGTCATTGCAGGAGGCACACGGCGCATAAAGAGATCAAATCGTAGGCCAGTAGCTCTAACGGCTAGAGCATCGGACTCCAAATCCGAGGGCTGGGGGTTCGAATCCCTCCTGGCCTGCCAGCTACAGAATGAATTGTTAGGTCGAAAAGGCAAGGGAAAGAATTATGCTGGATAAATTGAAAGAGTTTTTCAGGGAAGTCAAGGTCGAAATAAAGAAGGTTGTTTTTCCTACCAAGGATGAACTTATCGGTTCGACGTGGGTTGTCATCATAACAGTGTTGATCATCTCGGTTTTTCTTGGGATTGTGGATCTCGGCCTTTCCAAATTAGTCGGGATAGCGATTAGGTAAGTCATGGAAAAGAACTGGTTTGTCGTACACACATATTCGGGTTTCGAAGAGAAGGTCAAGCTGACTATCGAAGAAAAGGTCGAAAAGCAGCATCTTGCGGAAAGGATTTCGAGAATACTGATACCTACCGAGAGAGTTATAGAGCTCAAGGGCGGGAAGAAAAAGGAGAGCGACAAGAAATTCTATCCCGGATATATCCTCGTTGAAATGGAGCTAGATGATGAGACATGGCACCTTGTGAGAAGTACCCCCAGGGTGACCGGGTTTGTCGGCGGTGCGAAACCGGTGGCCCTTTCGGAAGAAGAGGTGGCGGTGATATTGCAGCAACTCGAAAAAGGACCCGTGCCTCAGGTCAAGACCCAGTTTCAGAAGAGCGAGAGTGTCAGGATTATTGATGGACCCTTTACGAATTTTATCGGAAGTGTGGAAGATGTGGATCTCGATCACGGAAGACTCTGTGTTATGGTCAGCATATTCGGAAGGCAGACACCTGTTGAATTGAATTTCTTCCAGGTGGAGAAAGCATAACGTACAAAGATCCTGAATTCTAAATTCGAAATTCTAAAGAACGGATGGAGAATCTGTTTAGGATTTAGAGATTAGAATTTAGGTTTTAAAATAAGGGGGTTTTATGGCTAAGAAGAAGGAAGCAGTTGCCCAGGTTAAGCTTCAGATACCGGCAGGGAAAGCGAATCCCGCGCCGCCGGTTGGACCTGCGCTCGGGCCTCACGGCGTCAATATCATGGAATTCTGCAAGGCGTTCAACGCCCAGACTCAGGCCCTTGGAGATACCATAATTCCGGTGGTATTGTCAGTATATGCGGACAGGTCGTTTTCTTTCATAACAAAGACACCGCCTGCATCGGATCTCCTGAAGAAGGCGGCAGGCATCATAAAGGGTTCAGGTGTGCCCAATAAGGAAAAAGTTGGGAAGGTCACTGCGGCACAGATCAAAGAAATAGCCCAGAAGAAGCTTCCTGACCTTAATGCTTTTGCCTTGGACAAGGCAGAGAACATCATCCGCGGTACTGCGCGAAGCATGGGCATTGAAATAACAGACTAAAGGATAAATGAGGTAGATATGGGCAAGAAACTAACATCAGTCAGGGAAAAGATTGATATCACCAAACAATATGCTCTCGATGAAGCCGTGAAGATGGTGAAGGAATCCGTTTATGCAAAGTTTGATGAAACAATAGATCTTGCGGTAAATCTCGGGGTAGACCCAAGGAAGTCCGACCAGATGGTCAGAGGAACGGTTGTTCTCCCCCACGGGATAGGCAAACAGGTCAGAGTCCTGGTTTTTGCAAAAGGGGAAAAGGATGCAGAGGCAAGGGAGGCGGGCGCCGACTATGTGGGTGCAGAAGACCTTGTCGAAAAGATCAGCAAGGGATGGCTTGATTTCGACAAATCGGTTGCAACCCCTGACGTTATGGGACTCGTCGGAAAGCTTGGCAAGATTCTTGGCCCAAGGGGACTTATGCCGAACCCGAAAGTCGGCACGGTCACA
The DNA here is from genome assembly GCA_035319385.1 of Thermodesulfovibrionales bacterium. Taxonomy (GTDB): domain Bacteria; phylum Nitrospirota; class Thermodesulfovibrionia; order Thermodesulfovibrionales; family SM23-35; genus DYFC01. The sequence goes on along the minus strand of DATHCU010000145.1, from coordinate 11,979 downwards.
TTTGATATTGCCAAGACCGTCAAGGAGATTAAGGCAGGTAAGGTTGAATTTAAGGCCGAAAAAGCGGGAATTGTCCATGTTCCGATAGGAAAGATGTCGTTCGGCGAGGACAAACTCCTTGACAACGCAAAAACAGTAATCGGTTCGATTATAAAGGCGAAACCGGCAACGAGCAAGGGAAAGTATCTGAAAAAGTTGTCAATTTCGTCAACTATGGGACCGGGGATAGCCGTTGACGTGGCGTCTCTGGGGAAGGGGGTGTAAGCTGAACAGGACAGAAAAAGCACAGGTTATTGAAGACCTGAAAGGCGATTTCAGCAGAGCAAAGGCTGTAATTTTTACAGATTACAGGGGTTTAACTGTTGCCCAGCTCTCAGAGTTGAGAAGCATTCTCAGGGAGGGCAAATTCGAGTATAAGGTGGTCAAGAACACGCTTGCAAAGATTGCTTCTGACGGCACTTCGGTGTCGGCGGCTAAAGATGCCTTCAAGGGTCCTGTCGGGATAGCCGTCAGCTATGATGACCCTGTCCTGACTGTTAAGAAGATACTCGAATTCTCGAAAAAGAACGAGAAACTTAAAGTTGGTGTCGGCCTCATTGAGGGTACCGTCTGCGGTGCAGATGAGCTCAAGGCAGTGGCGGATCTCCCGTCGAGGACTGTGCTGCTCTCGATAATGGCGGGGGTTTTCCAGGCACCGCTCAGCAAGCTTGCGCGTCTGCTCAATGCAACTGTCTGCACTTCTGCATATGCATTGGAAGCATTAAAGAATAAGAAATTCGGTGATCAATAAATATTGTCTCTGGTCGGCGACCGCTGTTGGATTTTAGGACAGCCGCTGACTAAGGACCAAATTAAAGGAGGATTTTAGAAATGGCCGTTACAAAAGATGAGGTTTTTGAGTTTATCGACAACATGACAATCCTTGACATGTCAAAATTCATTAAAGAGTTTGAGGAGAGATACGGTGTTACCGCTGCCGCTCCTGTTGCTGTTGCCGCGGCGCCCGGAGCCGGAGCCGCTGCTCCCGAAGTTGAGGAAAAGACAAGTTTTGACGTAATTCTCAATGCTGCCGGAGACAAGAAGATCCAGGTTATTAAGGTAGTGAGAGAACTTACTTCATTAGGGCTGAAAGAGGCCAAAGATCTTGTTGATGGCGCTCCGAAACCAGTGAAGACAGGTGTATCGAAAGAAGAAGCTGAGTCAATAAAGGCCAAACTTGAGGAGCAGGGAGCAACAATAGAAATCAAATAAAAAGGAGACATATGTCAAGGGTTCTTAGAAAAAGACTGAACTTTGGAAAAGTCCCCCATATCTTAGACATCCCGAACCTCATAGAAATACAGAAAAAGTCATATGAAAAGTTTTTGCAGAAAGATTTTGCAGCTGACAAGAGGGAGGAAACAGGCTTACAGGCAGCTTTTTTAAGTGTTTTCCCGATCATAGATTACAACGAGACAGCTTCCATCGAATTTTTGGGATACGCCATGGGCGAACCGAAATTTGGTATACGGGACTGTTTGCAGAAAGGGCTTACATTTGCTGCACCCCTTAAGATAAAGGTAAAACTGAACCTGTGGGAGTTCGAGCAAAAGGGGAATAAGAGTTTAAAAGAATCAAGGGAAGAGGATGTCTACATAGGCGAGATGCCTTTGATGACCGACACGGGTACCTTTGTCATAAATGGTACTGAACGCGTTGTGGTCAGCCAATTGCATCGGTCGCCCGGAGTATTTTTCAGCCATGACAAAGGGAAGACGCATGTAAGCGGAAGACTTCTCTATTCAGCGAGGGTAATACCTTCAAGGGGTTCGTGGCTGGATTTTGAATTCGATACCAAGGACATTCTCTATGTGCGGATAGACAGGCGCAGAAAGCTGCCGGCGACTATCGTAATGAAGGCCTTGGGGTATTCCAATGAAGACCTGTTGAAGATCTTCTACCCGATTGAAGTGATCACCATTGCCGGCAACAAATTCACCCGCGCGGTCAGCGAAGTCCTCATAGGACTCAAGTCTACCGTGAATATCACTGATCCTGATTCGAAAGAATTGCTTGTGAAAGAAGGCAGCAAGATCACAAGAGGGGCTATCAGGAAGATGGAGGCCGGCGGGATCAAGACGATTTCCATATCAAAAGAAGAGATTATCGGCAGGATAACCCTCAGGGATATTATAGATCCTTCTACCGGAGAAGTGCTTCTTGAGGGTAATGAAGCGATTACTGAAGATGTTTTCAACAAGGTCCTTTCGCTTCACATTGATACCCTCAATCTGCTCTTTATCGACAGTGTGCACTATCTCCCTTCTCTGAGGGACACTCTGCTGACGGACAAGGTCAATAATCAGGAAGAGGCCCTTATCGAAATATACAAGAAACTGAGGCCCGGAGAGCCCCCGACACTAGCGGCTGCAAAAGACCTCTTTAATGGTCTGTTCTTTGATCCGAAGCGATACGACCTTTCCTCAGTGGGCCGGTTGAAACTGAACAAGAGGCTGAACCTCGATATACCTTTAGAGACCAGGGTACTAACTGACAAAGACATCGTTGAAATTGTCAGATACCTGTTTAATCTCAGAACCGGGAAGGGAGAGGTTGATGATATAGATCATCTTGGCAACAGGAGGATCAGAAGGGTCGGAGAACTCCTTGAAAATCAGTTCAGGATAGGCCTCGTCAGGATGGAGAGGACAATCAAGGAGAAGATGACCCTAACCGAGCTCGAGACGGCCATGCCGCACGACCTTATCAATGCCAAACCGGTGATGGCCGCATTGAAGGAATTTTTTGGTTCGAGCCAGCTCAGCCAGTTTATGGACCAAACAAACCCATTGTCCGAGATCACTCACAAGAGAAGACTGTCTGCTCTGGGGCCGGGAGGTCTGACCAGGGAAAGAGCGGGATTTGAAGTGCGTGACGTTCATCCCACACATTACGGCAGGATTTGTCCGATTGAGACGCCTGAAGGTCCGAACATCGGGCTCATAACTTCTCTCGCGTCTTATGCGCGGGTAAATGACTTTGGCTTCATAGAAGTCCCCTATAGAAAAGTGGTCAACGGAAGAGTGACTAAGTCTGTTGAATATCTCTCAGCCATTGACGGTGAAAAATTCATAATCGCTGAAGCGACGTCCCCAATGGATGAAAAAGGACATCTAAAGGGGGAAACAGTGTCTGCCAGAGTAGGCGGTGATTTCAGGATGGTCTCCCCCGACGAGGTGGAGTACATGGACGTTTCCCCCAAGCAGATTGTCGGGGTCTCGGCCTCACTGATACCCTTTCTGGAAAATGACGACGCAAACAGGGCCTTAATGGGCTCCAATATGCAGAGGCAGGCAGTTCCTCTGCTACAGCCTGAGGCGCCACTTGTGGGCACGGGCATGGAGCATGTCGCAGCCAGAGATTCAGGCGCCCTGGTCCTTTCGAGACGGGGAGGAGTTGTCGAGAGCGTTGACGCTTCAAGAATTGTTGTCAGGGCCTCGGAAGACGGAGGCGGTGTGGATATATACAACCTGGTTAAGTTCCAGAGATCCAACCAGGCCACCTGTGTCAACCAGAAGGCCGTAGCAAATATCGGCGACCCCGTAGTCCCTGGTGACATCCTTGCGGACGGCCCCTGCACTGAAGCCGGCGAACTGGCACTTGGCAGAAATGTCCTTGTCGCCTTTATGCCATGGGGTGGTTACAACTTTGAGGATGCGATCCTGCTGAGTGAAAAGCTTGTGAAAGAAGATGTCTTCACATCGGTCCATATAGAGGAGTTCAGTCTCGAGGCGAGGGAGACTAAGCTCGGACCTGAAGAGATTACGCGAGATATCCCGAATGTCGGAGAAGAGGCGCTGAAGAATATTGACGAAAGCGGAATCATACGAATCGGAGCTGAGGTAAAACCAGGCGACATACTCGTCGGCAAGGTGACTCCAAAGGGAGAAACCCAGTTGACGCCCGAGGAAAAGCTGCTGCGCGCCATATTCGGAGAGAAGGCTGAAGAGGTTAAGGAAAGCTGTTTGTATGTCCCGCCCGGGATAGAAGGCACTGTTGTTGACGTGAGAATATTCTCCCGGAAAGGTACCGCAAAGGACGAACGCGCAAAGAGTATCGAAGAAGAAGATATACAGAGACTGCACCGGGACCTTGAGGAAGAGGTAAGAATATGCAAAGATGAGAAATATGCAAAGCTCAGAGGTGCGCTACTCGGACAGGTGGTGGCAGAAGATCTCAAAGATTACAAGACAAGGGAAGTGATTTGTCCCAAGGGAAAGAAGTTGCTGGACAAGCATCTTGACAGGGTTAAAGATGAGCATCTTATGCGCATCAAGCTTGAAGACAGCAGTGTGCGTGAGAAAATGGAAACCATAAACCACGATGCTAACCAGTACGTTCGCAGTCTCGAGTCGAAATATGACGAACTGATAGAAAGGGTGAAGAGGGGCGACGAGTTGCCGCCTGGAGTCAATAAAGTCGTAAAGACATATATTGCGATGAACCGTAAAATCCAGATCGGAGACAAGATGGCGGGCCGCCATGGAAACAAAGGTGTCGTGGCGATGGTCATGCCTGAAGAAGATATGCCCTATCTGCCTGACGGGACCCCGGTGGATATTGTTCTGAATCCTCTCGGCGTTCCTTCAAGAATGAATGTCGGGCAGGTTCTCGAGACCCATTTGGGCTGGGCAGCCAGGGCCCTGGGTATTCATGTTGCCACACCTGTCTTTGAGGGTGCGAAAGAGATAGAGATAAAAGACCTGCTGAAAAAGGCTAAACTGCCTTCGACCGGTCAGATAACCCTATTTGACGGAAAAACAGGGGAGCAATTCGACAAGCCTGTTACTGTTGGATACATGTACATGATGAAGCTTCATCATCTCGTGGACGACAAGATCCATGCACGCTCCATAGGACCGTATTCACTGGTCACCCAGCAACCACTGGGCGGCAAGGCGCAGTTTGGAGGTCAAAGGCTCGGTGAAATGGAAGTTTGGGCATTGGAAGCATATGGCTCCTCCTATACTCTCCAGGAATTTCTGACCGTTAAGAGCGACGATGTGACCGGGAGGGCGCGTATGTATGAAGCCATTGTGAAGGGTGACGCAACTCTTGAACCGGGAGTGCCGGAATCTTTCCATGTATTAATAAAAGAGCTCCAGAGTCTAGGGCTCGATGTTGAGCTTCTGGAGAAAAAGAGCAAGGGGGAGTAGGTTGACTGAAGATATATATTCTATTTTTCAGAGGCCAAAGGATCCTACAGAGTTCGAAGCGGTGCGTATCAGGCTTGCTTCGCCGGAGAAGATTCGTGAATGGTCTTATGGCGAGGTAAAGAAACCGGAGACGATAAACTACCGCACTTTCAAACCTGAAAGGGACGGACTTTTTTGTGCTAAGATTTTCGGTCCGATAAAAGACTGGGAGTGCATCTGCGGCAAGTACAAGAGGATGAAGCACAGGGGCGTTGTATGCGATAAATGCGGAGTGGAGGTTATCCAGTCCAAAGTCAGGCGTGAGCGTCTGGGGCATATCGAGCTGGCTACGCCCGTTGCGCATATATGGTTTCTTAAGGGTCTTCCGAGCAGGATTGGTACGCTGCTCGACATGACAATGAGGCAGCTTGAAAAGGTGCTGTATTTTGAGAGCTACGTGGTAATTGACGCTGGGGATACACCTCTTAAGGAAAAGGAATTACTGACAGAAGAAGAATTCAAGAAGAAGACAGTGGAACTGGGCGCCAAGTTCAAGGCCGGTATGGGCGCCGAGGCTATAAGGGAATTATTGAGGAGGGGTGACCTCAACGAACTCTATACGGAGCTTAAAACAAAGATAAGCGATGCCGTGTCGCTCGGGGTCAAGAAGAAACTGACCAAAAGGCTCAAGGTTGTGGATGCCTTCAGAAAGTCGAGCAATAAGCCTGAATGGATGATTATGGACGTTATTCCGGTGCTGCCTCCGGACTTGAGGCCGCTCGTCCCTCTGGAAGGCGGCAGGTTTGCCACCTCAGACCTCAATGATCTCTACAGGAGGGTCATCAACAGGAACAACCGTCTGAAGAGGTTGATGGAACTCAAGGCACCAAGTGTAATCATCAAGAATGAAAAAAGGATGCTGCAGGAGGCGGTCGACGCCCTATTTGATAACGGCAGGAGAAGCAGGGTCCTTAAGACCACGACAAAAAGGCCTTTGAAGTCCCTTAGCGATATGATCAAGGGCAAGCAGGGCCGTTTCAGGCAGAACCTCCTTGGGAAACGTGTTGATTACTCCGGCAGGTCTGTCATCGTTGTGGGTCCTGAACTCAAGTTGCATCAGTGCGGGCTGCCGAAGAGGATGGCCCTTGAATTGTTTAAGCCGTTCATCTTCAATAAGCTTGAAGACAAAGGGTATGCAACCACTATTAAAGCGGCGAAAAAGCTCGTGGAAAAAGAGAGTCCCGAAGTGTGGGATGCACTTGAGGAGGTCATCAGGGAACACCCCGTTCTTCTCAACCGTGCGCCTACCCTGCACAGGCTCGGCATCCAGGCGTTCGATCCTATCCTCGTAGAAGGCAAGGCGATTAAACTGCATCCTCTGGTCTGCACTGCCTTTAATGCGGACTTTGACGGTGACCAGATGGCTGTCCATGTTCCTCTTTCCATCGAGGCGCAGATAGAAGCCAGAGTGCTGATGATGTCTGTCAACAATATACTCTCGCCTGCCAATGGCAGACCCATAGTTGTGCCGACTCAGGACATGGTCCTCGGCATTTATTATCTGATGAAAGAGAAGAACGGCGTAAAAGGCGAACGGGTCCAGTACACGGACGAAGAGCTTAAGAAGATCACGGACCCCTCCCAGAAACTGAAAGCGCTCGTGAGTGGCAAGTTCCTGAGCCCCGAAGATGTGAGGATAGCTTATGATTCCGGGCAGTTGAGCGAGCATGCGAAGATAGAAGTCAAGATCAATGGCGAGTATGTGGAGACTACGGTAGGCAGGATAATCTTCAGCGAGATATTGCCTAAGAGCATACCGTTTTCGATGATCAACAAGGAAATGACGAAGAAAGAACTCGGGAAGTTCATAGACTTTCTTTACAAGAAGACAGGGAAACGGGAGAGTGTAGTATTTCTCGACAGCCTTGAGCAATTGGGCTTCAAATATGCAACTAAGGCAGGGGTATCCATATCCATGGCTGATATGCATATACCTTCCAAGAAACCTGAGCTTATCGGAACCGCTGAAAGAGAAGTCATGGAGGTTCAGAAGCAGTATGCTGACGGCCTTATTACTCACGGCGAACGTTACAACAAGGTCATCGATATATGGGCCAACGTTACGGAAAAGGTTGCTGATGAGATGATGAAGGAACTCGGCGCAGAAGAGGGGAAGGCTTTTTCGGAAGACGAGCTGCAGGAACGGCGGGCCTTCAACAGTATCTTCATGATGGCGGATTCCGGAGCGCGAGGAAGCACGGCTCAGATACGACAGCTTGCCGGTATGAGAGGCCTGATGGCAAAGCCATCGGGGGAGATTATCGAAACTCCGATCACCGCAAACTTCAGAGAGGGATTGACCCCCCTTCAGTACTTCATATCAACCCACGGTGCAAGAAAGGGTCTGGCCGATACGGCCCTGAAGACAGCGAACTCAGGATACCTGACCAGGAGACTTGTGGACGTTGCCCAGGACGTGATCATATTCGAAGATGACTGCGGGACAACGGACGGCATCAGTGTAACTTCTCTTGTGGAAGGCGGGGAGATAATACAGCCGATTGAGGAAAGACTCCTTGGCAGAACTGCTGTGGAGGAAATAAGAGACCCGCTTACAAAGGAAGTCATCGTAAAAAAGAACCAGGAAATTGACGAAGACCTGATACAGAAGATTGTGGATGCCGGGGTCGACAGGGCCAAGATCCGGTCTGTCCTGACCTGCCAATCTAAATTCGGAGTCTGCATAAAGTGCTACGGCAGGGACCTTGCCCGGGGCGAACTCGTTGAAAAAGGCGAGGCGGTCGGCATTATAGCTGCCCAGTCAATCGGCGAGCCCGGAACCCAGCTTACCATGAGGACATTCCATATAGGTGGAGCTGCATCCAAGGTTGTTGAGCAGACAGTACTCGAGGCGAAGAACTCAGGGATAATCAAATTCATAAACATAAACACGGTCAAAAACAGGGAAGGCCTCCTTGTTGTTATGAACCGTAATGGAAGCATCGCTGTCGTCGACTCGAAGGGCAGGGAAAAAGAAAAGTATTCGGTCGTATATGGCGCAAAATTGATGGTCAAAGAAGGGCAGAAGGTTGCCCTTGCCCAGAAGCTTGTCGAATGGGATCCCTATTCAATGCCAATCCTGACGGAGTTGGGAGGCCGGATCGCCCACGGCGATATTATCGAAGGTGTGACAGTTAAGGAAGAGGTTGACGAGGTAACCGGACTCTCCCACAAAGTCATTATCGATTATCCGGCCAATATGAGACCCAGGATATCGATCAAGGATGAACACGGCAGGGCGACACTTAAGATCCCGGGGACTACTGTTCTTGCGAGATATCTGCTTCCGGCCGGCGCGCACATACTCGTCGACAGGAACGACATGGTATATCCCGGTGACATACTGGCCAAGATCCCCAGGGAGACGACCAAGACAAAGGATATTACGGGCGGTCTCCCGAGGGTTGCCGAGCTCTTCGAGGCAAGGCGTCCTAAGGAACAGGCGATCGTTACAGAGATTGACGGAATGGTCGAATTCAGAGGGGCGCACAAGGGAATGCGCGTTGTAGTGGTCAAGGGAGGGGACGAGATGAGAGAATACCTCATCCCCAAAGGTAAACATGTCGGTGTGCACGAAGGTGACTGGGTAAGAGCGGGTGAGCCTCTGATGGATGGAGCGGTCAACCCTCATAATATACTCGATATCCTCGGCCCGCAGGAACTTCAGCGCTATCTTGTGGATGAGGTCCAGAAGGTTTACAGGCTGCAGGGTGTCACTATCAATGACAAACACATTGAAGTCATTGTCAGGCAGATGATGAAGAAGGTGCGCATCGAAGACCCGGGAGATACGAACTTCCTTATAAGCGAGCAGATAGACCGGAAGATCTTCCAGGACGAGAACGCCAGGGTCAAGGGAGAGGGCGGCAGGCCGGCACAAGGTAAGCCGTTACTGCTCGGCATAACAAAGGCATCTCTCACAACCGACAGTTTTGTTTCTGCGGCTTCTTTCCAGGAGACGACGAGGGTCCTTACCGAGGCTGCGATCAGCGGTTCGGTTGATGAGCTCAGAGGGCTGAAGGAAAACGTGATCATGGGAAGGATAATCCCTGCAGGCACGGGCGCTCCGCGCTACCGGAACACATTTGTAAAGAGGGAAATTCAGCCTCCTTTGTTAGAGGCAGGCATCGAGGAATAGTTCTTAAGTTAGGCAACTTCGGAATAGAAGGCCCTGCTTTTAACGGCAGGGCCTTTTATGTTTCAGGCAGTATTGGTCACAAGTCTTATTTCGCGGATTCTCGGACAACCAGGTCTCTCTTTATCGGCAATAGTCAGGTAACTGCTATACTATTATAGTGTGCCGCTTTTGTGAGCCCGATGCGGGAGAAGCATATGAAATTTATTGCGGATGCCATGCTCGGCCGGCTGGCGAGGTGGCTCAGGTTCCTTGGGTTCGATACGCTGTACTACGCAGATATACAAGACAGCAGACTGATAAAGATCGCCCTGGAAGAAGGCAGGTGCTTATTGACCAGAGATACTCGCCTAGTGCGGGTACGGGCGCTGAAGAGCTATCTTCTCCTTCATGCGAATAGCACTTATCAGCAGTTGATTGAGGTGAATGAGGCCCTGCACCTGGATCAAGTCAATCTGCCGGGCAGATGCGTTGCCTGCAACGGCCTGCTTGCGGCGATAGAGGACAAGACTGAGGTCAGGGATTCGGTGCCGGAATACGTTTTCCTCGGGTTTGACGCGTTTTCCCGGTGCTCGGACTGCGGCGGGGTGTACTGGGAAGGCTCTCATTCGAGGCAGTTTAGGGAGATGCTGGGGCGGATTAAGCATCTCAGGGGCAACCACTTGACATGAAAGCCCTTTTTATGTAAACATATATAACAAAGTAAATTGTTTACAAACAAACTTTTGGGGGTAAGATATGCCGATTTATGAATATACATGCAAGGATTGCAACGAGTATTTTGCGTTGCTTCAGTGGGGTAACTCTGAAGAAGAAGTTGCGTGCACAAGATGCGGCTCCAAGAATGTGAAGAAACAGCTCTCTTCGTTCAGTTCTTCTTGTTCGAGCGATTCGGGTTTTTCCTACGGTGGTTCTTCGGGTTTCAGCGGCGGTGGTTGAAGGCCCGGTGGCTGCTAAACCTTGCGTTTAGCCTGAATCAGACTATCCCTTGCTTAAGAATATCGTGCAAATGAATGATGCCGAGTGGCTTGCCCTCGGCATCAGGAATTATGAGGGCACTTATTGAGTAGCTTTCCATTACGGACAACGCCTTTGCCGCAAGCTCATCCGCCGCTATCATCTTCGGATTCTTTGTCATTATCTCTCCGGCTGTCATCTCAAACAACTTGCTTCCCCATTTTTCAAGTCCTCTTCTGACATCCCCGTCAGTCAAGACACCTGCGATTGAGCCGCCCTTGTCGATCACGATAGCGTGGCCTAATCTTTTTGAGGAAACCTCCATGACGGCCTTTGACATAGGCATTCCAAACGGCACCACCGGAAGGCGGTCTTCGCTTTGCATCAGGTCCTTCACTTTAATAAAGAATTTCTTGCCGATGCTTCCCCCTGGGTGGTAAAAGGCGAAGTCCTCTTCATTCAGCCCGCGCTTGACAAGAAGGCAAACAGCGATCGCGTCCCCCATGGCCATGGTAGCGGTCGTCGAGGCGGTTGGAACAATCCCCATCGGGCATGCCTCTTCCTTCACTGATATATCAAGGCTCACGTCGGAGGCCTTTGCAAGAGTGGACTTGGGATTCCCTGTCATGGATATCAGATTGACACTGAACCTCTTAAGGAAGGGCACCAGCCCGGTAAGCTCGTTGGTCTCCCCGCTATTGGAAATGGCTATGATGATGTCTCTGCCCGTAACCATCCCGATATCCCCGTGACTTGCTTCCGCCGGATGAAGAAAAAAGGCCGGGGTGCCGGTTGACGCAAGGGTAGCAGCGATCTTCTTGCCGACAAGTCCTGATTTTCCCATACCGGTTACCACTACCCTGCCTTTGCACTCATAGATCATCTCCACAGCCCTCTCAAAATCGCTGTTCAGTTTGTCTATAAGGGCAGAAATGGCTGCAGCCTCCGTCTTCAGAACTTTCTTCGCCACATCCCGAATCTTATTGGGATCGAGTCTGCAGAAGGTCTTATTCCGAGTCTTTCCTGCCATTTGGATATTATATCTCAGCTGATGCCGGCGCGGGAACGAGGTCTTATATTTTCGTCAATGGATTTGACGATTCTCAACATCTTCTCAAGGTTATCCAGGCTTATCATATTGGGGCCGTCACAGAGCGCCCTGTCCGGCTCGGGATGGACCTCCATAAACAGGCCGTCCACCCCTGCCGCCGCAGCGGCCCTTGCCAGAGTCTCGGCAAATTCTCTCTGCCCGCCTGAGCTCTTGCCCATTCCCCCGGGAAGCTGGAGGCTGTGCGTTACATCAAAGATCACCGGGTATCCAAAGGAGCGCACGATCGGAAAAGACCTGAAATCTACGACCAGATTATTATATCCGAAGGACGTGCCCCGCTCCGTGACAGAGACTTGGTGATTGCCCGTTGCGATAAACTTCTCAATAATATTCTTCACATCCCAGGGTGCAAGAAACTGTCCCTTCTTGATATTGACCGGCTTCTGAGTTCGTGAAGCGGCTAGGATCAGATCGGTCTGCCTGCACAGAAAAGCAGGTATCTGTAGCATGTCCAGAACCTCTGCAGCCGGCGCAATCTCCTCCCGGGAGTGTACATCGGAGAGGACGGGGATGCCGAATCTGGCTCTAACATCTGAAAGAAT
>DATHCU010000144.1:0-5245 GCA_035319385.1 Thermodesulfovibrionales bacterium | reverse complement strand
TTACAGAAAGGATGTATGCAAGCCAGGGCAGGAGCATTATTACCAGCCCCTTTGCATACGAAACCACAGCCTCCTGGCCCGACTCAAAAAATATTATGAGAAAGGTTATCAGGGTAATGACCGGCATGTTCGCAACAAATGCGGCTGCAAGACCTCTCGAATGACTCGCCAGATATGTCACGAGACTCACTACAGTTCCGCCGATCACAAAATATGCTATGTATTTCATCTCCACCTCAACCTCAGGGCAGACGACGATCCACGGGATCGATGTACGCCACGTCGTTAAGCTTAACACATTTTTCTCCGGAGGTTATTTGCAAAAATCGGATCCGCCGGGTTAGATTATTAAATATACGCAACAAAACCGCTGATTCGCTCACAATGTCGCTCACTTCAACGCAGTGCCTTCATTGTCAACGCAGCAGGTGCTATGAAATCAACATAAGCTTACGAGGACACCATGAAACAGGAAACAACAGCATCCGACCGGATTTATGAGGAATACATGGCCATCGTGGATTCCACCATGTGGGCGTGGAAGCCCAGGGAAGCCCTTGCGCTTCTGACGGAAATAATGGACCGGGATGTTTCAAATCCCCTCGTCTTCTCCTTTCACGGCTACCTCAATGCCTCGGTCAACAAGAACTTCACGGAAGGCATTAATACTTGCTGGGGGGCCTTCGATGTTCTCAGGGGACTTGCCCCGGACCAAGAGAAATACTTTCAGCCGATCCTGTACCTTAACCTGGGCAAGGCCTATCTTGTTTCGGGCAGGAAGAAAGAGGCGATTACAGCTTTCCGGAATGGCCTGAGAATCGATCCAGAGAGTAAGGACCTCTTGAAGGAGATGAAGAGACTCGGCGTCCGTAAGAATCCGCCTTTCCCCTTTCTATCGCGTTCCAACTCATTGAACAAATACCTGGGCAAGATCCTGCATTTTCTTGCGGCTGTGCCTCGTTAGCGGCTTCTATTCTGTCCGGCGCCACTCCATTAGGAATCGATAGGCTGGAAGTTCCTCTGTGAGACTGTGTTAGAATTCTGTTGAGGACCTAAATGGCTGAAAAGGATTACTACGAGACATTGGGCGTTGAAACACAGGCTGACTCTGAACTGATAAAGAAGACCTATCGGAAGCTGGCCTTCAGGTATCATCCCGACAGGACAGGCAATGACCCTGTTGCCACGCAAAAGATGAAGGAGATCAACGAGGCCTATGCCACCCTCAGCGATCCGGTCAAGAGAAAGGAATATGATTCACTGAGATCCGCTTATGGCCCCTCTGCTTACGGCAGGTTCAGGCAGAGCTACTCGGAAGAAGACCTTTTCAGGGGATCGGATATCAACCAGGTCTTTGAGGAGTTTGCACGGATGTTTTCCGGTTTCAGGAGGCCGGAGGATTTGTTCAGTCAAGGTCATTTTTATGGTTCGAAGTACCGCACCTTCGAATTCAGCAGGCCGGGATTTTCAGCCAGAGGCGTATTCTATGGATTAGGTTCGCCCTTTGGAACACTCCAGAAGGGCGTCGGAAGAGGGGAACGGACAGACAGCCGGATACCTCTATCTATGAAGCTTCTTTCAAAACTCTTGTCCGGCTTTCAGGAAAAGATCGTCGAAGAACTGGAAATCCCGACGAAGGGCAGAGATATCTACGACACTGTTTCCATTACTCCGGCGGACATTGAAAGGAAGATAGCGTACCCTGCCTCGGAGAAATGGGGAAGGACAAAGGACCTGCTGATCAAGATCCCGAGAGGGATAAAGAACGGTCAAAGAATAAGGCTCACCGGCCAGGGAGGAGCCGGTAAATATGGGGGAGGGCCCGGCGACCTGTATATTGAAATTAGGATACAGGCATCGCTGACAGAGAGGCTGGTCAATTTCTTCAAGGGACTATTTGGTTCTTGAGAATCTCGGACTACTCTTTCGGGGTTCGCCGATTCCGAGGCGGATCAGCGTATTTTCAGTTTCGGGCATAGTCAACTGCATCTTGTTAGGGCCCTTGACAGCATCAAGTCACAGACATAATATCTCATTATGGTCCGATATGCCGGTTTCAGTTTGTCACATACGAAGACAACAAGATTGATAATGTCCCTTACGCTGCTTTGCTCCGTTCTGGCGGCATCCATATGCAACGCTGCCTGCGACAAGATCGAGCCGTTGTTTGTGATCGAGCACAGCAAAAATGGAAATGCAGTTCGTTATGAGGCATGCCTCAGCGAGGATGGTGGTCTTTCAAGCCCGGAGCCCGTAATTTCCTACTGGGTGCTTGAGGACGGGCAACGAGAGGAACTGAACAGCATCGAGCGCGCCCGCGCCTATGGTGTTGTCGTCTTGGAAAGAAAAGGGAAAGATGTCGTCCGGATTTCAATTGTCAGCCTGAAGAGCCGAGAGATTACTGTGGAAAAGACCGGCACTAAGTACGCGGCCTTCATACTGATCAACGGCAGGGAGTGCATTCTCGAAAGGGTCTTTATAAAGTCACATGACCTCATCTTCGGGCTTCCGGTCGTAGAATACATCGACCTCTTTGGGAAGACAAAAGAAGAGGGCCGGCGGGTGACCGAACACATAGGCAAAGCCCAACTCTGAGACAGCTTTAACTCCTGCTGAAGGGTTGCTGGACCCGTGACTTGACTGGTCAGCATCCCGTCGACTTACCATGAATTCAACGATCCCGCTCCGTACTCAGCGGAAAGCCCTAAGGGATCTTGACGCATAGAATTGCTCTCCATATTCGCCCGCTAACTCCTCGGCAAGCCGGCGGGGAATGCTCTCGCCATACCTTTCAGCCGACAGTTAGCCCAGGTTGTTCCTGAATTTTCCCTGCCTCATCAGTTGAGCGAGGGAAAGCGCACCGTTCACGACTGTTCATATCTGAAACACCACCCAAGACCACCCGCGCAATTATTTCTTTTTAATTCAATAAGTTACCATCAGGCATCCTTATTGCTCTTATATGTTCAACCAAACAAGCGTGGAGGATAAAGGCAAATATGAAGAAGAAAATGTTATTCGTCACTTATCTTGATGAGCATCCTGAAGCAGGATTTTCTTATGTGATCGAGCTCGCAAAGGTAATGAACGAGGATTTGATGGTTTTCTTGCTCCGGGAAAAACGTATGCCCGGGGATGATGATCAGGTTGAGTTGACAGACGCCTCTGGAAATGGACCCGAAGGTCTGGAGGTCTCCGCGCCGGAGACTGAAAAGAAACTGGCCGGCCTTGTCTATAAATGCAAAAGGTCAGGGGTCAATGTGGATCTCCTTTCTCTGGATGCCGACGTTGTATCCGCGATAGAGGACTATTTCAGACACAGAAACGGTATAGACATAGTGCTGCTGGGTCCGAATATCAGCGAGCACAGTCGCATATCCCAGCGGACACTGAAGAGACTTTCTGATGCGGTCGCCAGGCCGATAGTGACAATGGCTAATCAATCAACAGCATCACCACTATAAACAGGGAGGGGGGTTATTATGTATCTTTATCTGCCGGTTGCGTTGACTAGTATCAACATACTCATCCCGATAGGCCTTGGCTTGGCCGTGGGTCTTTTGTCGGGTCTCTTTGGAGTCGGGGGAGGTTTCCTGATGACACCCCTTTTGATAATGTTCGGCATTCCGTCCACTGTAGCGGCTGCGACAGACTCCAACCAGATTGTTGCTGCTTCCGTATCAGGTACCTATGCCCATTGGAAAGTCGGCAATGTTGATTTCAAGATGGGATTGTATCTGCTCGTCGGGGGCTTCATCGGCGGGCTTATCGGCGTCGAACTGATCAAAGTTCTCAGGGCCATGGGAGATGCGGGTTTTGTTATTAAGCTTACCTATGTTCTAATGCTCGGCTCCGTCGGCACCTACATGTTTATCGAGAGCATACAGAGCATGAAGAAGAAGAAAACAGAAGAGGTAAAAGAAGAAAAAGACTCAAGTATCTCGCGGTTTCTGAAGTCTCTGCCCCTGCAGACGCGTTTTGAAAAATCAGGGGTAACCCATTCGGCCCTTGTGCCTGTTGTCCTGGGAGGTTTTGTAGGCGTACTCGCGGCAATAATGGGCGTCGGCGGCGGTTTCCTGATGGTGCCCGTGATGTTTTATATACTGAGGATGCCGATGCACGTGATCGTAGGAACGAGCCTTTTCCAGATACTCTTTACATGCATCGAAGTCACTTTTCTGCAGTCTTATACGAACCATACAGTCGATTTCATTCTTGCCGTACTCTTGCTGTTGGGCTCGACGGTAGGCGCCCAGGTTGGAGTCATATTCGGCAGGAAAATGAAGGGGGACCAGCTCAAAATAATCCTTGCGTCGATAGTTCTGGTTGTAACGGCAAAGATAGTCCTTGAGCTGACACTAACTCCATCTTTGCTTCTATCACAGGCAGGAGGTCACTAATGAAACATTATAACCGGATAATAAAATTTGTTGTCTGTTTGCAAGCGCTGTTCATATTGACGCTGTTCCTTGAAGTGAATTCGGCGTCAGCGCAGCTTACAGCAAAGGCGAACCACGATCACATAACAGTGGATTTCTTTTACCACGGCAGCACCGTCAGTGTACGGGGCATCTCGGACCCCGATACCGACCTCATAATAAAGATAACGTCTGATGACGGCCACCAGATCCTCAGGGAAAAGGGGAAAGTCGGAGGCGTCCTCTGGATGAACGTCGGAGAGCTCAAGCTGGACCGGGTTCCTAACATGTATTTTCTCCACAGCACCAAGAATATCGAGGAGATCCTGAGCCCGGACCAGATGGACAAATATGTTATGGGGTATCCCGCGCTCGAAGAACATGTCGGGATGAACGCGTCGGACCAGGCAGAAAAAGACAAGTGGTTTAATGAGTTCGTAAAGTTCAAGGAATCTTCCAAGCTCTATGGGGCGACCACGGGTCAGATATCTCTAACAAAGGGCACGGACTCACAGAATTACTACATTCTGACTCAATGGCCATATCAGGCGCCTCCCGGCAATTACACGGTAAGCGTCTATGCGGTCAAGGACAAGAAAGTGGTTGAGACCGCGACCTCAAATGTAGTCGTGGAACAAGTAGGCATGGTCAAATCATTCGCAAACATGGCAAAAAACAATGCAGCCGAATATGGATTCATATCGGTCTTTGCAGCCCTGGCCGCGGGCTTCGGTGTAGGCATGATATTCAGAAAGAGCGGGGGCGCACATTAATTATGTATAAGAACATTGTAATAGCTTACGACGATTCGGAATTCAGCAAGGCCG
>DATHCU010000143.1:0-2336 GCA_035319385.1 Thermodesulfovibrionales bacterium | reverse complement strand
GGTCGGCGCATTAAGAGAGGTCGCGCGCGGGCGGAGGTGGAAAGCGGGACTCCTGATAGAGAATACCGCCGGCAAGCGCGGCGACATATCATCCACACTGCAGGCCGTGTCTGAAATAATGAACTGTGTCCCACGGTCGCTCATAGCAGGAGTTTGCATCGACACGTGCCATGCCTTTGCCTCCGGATACGATATCAGAACGGCTGGCGGCATCAGCAGGATGGCGTATGAACTCGCGGAACATATCGGCACAGACAGTGTGAAACTAATTCACCTGAATGATTCGAAGGCCGGCGCCGGGTCCCGCGTTGACCGGCACCAGCACATCGGGCGCGGAGAAATCGGGGCCGATGGACTTGCCATGTTCGTTAACCATGCGCCGTTCCGGGCCGTTCCGCTCGTTCTTGAAACCCCGAAGAAGAAAGACAGCGACGATCAGGAAAATATCGCCAGAGTAAGGAAGATGATAAAAGCGGTATAATAGTTTATGATTTGTAAACGAGTGTTCCTAAAATAGGATCGTTCACAAAAATGCATCATCTGTTCTTAAATAGAAGTTTTTTGTTGACAAATGCAATTTATTATTGTATAAACATATATAGGTGAACAAATGCTAAAAAGCTTATTCTCATCATCAATAAGAGCGGATGTCCTCTCGCTGCTGCTGAACAGCCCGGACGAGCAGTTCTACATCAGGGAGGTGGCGAAGCTCCTGCGGAAAAACCCATCGGGCGTTAAGAGAGAATTGGACAACCTCGAGAAGATGGGGATAGTCACAAGCGAAAAGATAGTCAACCTCAAGTACTTTCAAGCCAACCAGGAATCACCCTTGTTCTCTGAACTGAAAAATCTCATAACGAAATCTCTCGGTCTGCCCGGAGCCCTGAAAGCTGTGTTGAGGGCTTCAGGAGCGAAGGCGGCTTTTATTTACGGGCCTTATGCCGAAGGAGACGACGAAGCCCAGGTGGACCTGTTTGTCATGGGTGCGTCATCTTCCCTCGCAAAGGACCTTAAGGATATCGAGAAGCGGTTTGACCATTCCATAGACTGCACGGTTATGGACGAAGACGAATACAAGGTCAAAAAGAAGAAGAGAGATTCTAACCTGAAAAGGATTTTGTCAGGGAAAAGAATAACACTCATAGGCAGAATCTAGGTGTGTATAATTTCCGTGTCCCTTTCCTGGGATACGGGACGAAAGGGGGTGAAACTCAATGGCAGCTACAAAGAAGGCAGCGAAGAAACCGGCAAAGAAGACCGCAAAAAAGAAATAAGTTACCCTTTTTGATTGAAAGCAACATTTTTTAGGCTGGAGATGGCCTTCTCCAGCCTTTTTTTTGCGGTCTTCCCATAGATATGAAACTCTATTCTGCGGAAAAATTCAAGCTAAATTTGTAACCGTTTGATAAATAAGGTTTATTGTTGACAGACTACCGCTTGCTGCAGAGACGGTTCAGAGACAAGCTCCCAGTGCTCAGGATGGGTAAACAACTTCTTCAGAAACTTTACGTTTGTCGTGTGTCCCGACCTGTTTGCGATAATGTGGCCGTAAATCGGGAATCCTGACAAAGAGATGTCGCCTATCAGGTCAAGAGTCTTATGACGCACAAATTCATCCTTAAACCTCAGGCCTGTTGAATTCAGTACTCCCTGTTCACCTAAGATGATAGCGTTGTCGAAAGAGCCGCCCCTGGCGAATCCGTTTGCCTTAAGGTATTCAACATCTTTCAGAAAACCGAAGGTGCGCGCCGGAGCGATCTCGATAACAAAGTTTTCCTCTGTAAGATCGAGGCTGATAGTCTGTTCCCCCAGAAGATGGTGATTAAAATGTATCCTGTATGTGATGCGTCTCCCGTTGTAGGGTAGCACAGCGATCTCTGCATTGCCGTCGGTCAGAGATATGGGACTGGTTATCCTGATGTAGGGTCTCTTCTTGCTCTGCTTCGCGATGCCGTTCTTCATGATCAACTCGGTAAGTTCAAGAGAGCTGCCGTCCAGTATGGGCATTTCAGGACCTTTTACCTCGATCATGGCATTGTCTATGCCGAGACCGGACAGCGCCGCAAGAACATGCTCGACAGTCCTGATCTTCGTTCCGTTATATCCGAGGGTAGTCGCAAATGCGGTGTCCGAGACAGCGCCGACAGATGCCTTGATAAATGCGTTCTTGTCCGTCCTTAAGAAGACGATGCCGGTGTCTCTCGGGGCCGGCTTGATGCAGACGCTCGCATGCGCTCCCGTGTGGAGCCCGATGCCCTCGAAGCAGACTTCCTGTTTAAGTGTCCTTTGTAATCGCATATTATTATAGTAATTAAGGCAACTATTCCAATTGAGTC
>DATHCU010000142.1:0-2561 GCA_035319385.1 Thermodesulfovibrionales bacterium | reverse complement strand
CGGACATCGGGCGGTCGGTGCTTGAAAATCTGTATTTTCACCTCGGGAAACTCCCTCATGCCGCTACGCGGAACGACTGGTACCTATCTCTGGCGTATGCTGTACGGAACAGGCTGATGGAGAGATGGATCAAGACAATTCAGAGCTTTACAGAAGACATCACCGTTGTTGCCTGTCTTTCTGCAGAGTTTCTCCCGGGACCGCAACTGGGGATGAACCTGATCAACCTAGGAATGCGCGATCAGGTCGTCGAGGCCGTGAAGGATTTGGGCCTTGATTTACAGGACCTGATCGAACAGGAGGAGGAACCGGGGCTTGGCAACGGGGGCGTCGGAAGGCTGGCATCCTGTTATATGGATTCGCTTTCAACACTCCGGATTCCTGCGATCGGATACGGAGTCAGGTATGAATTCGGCGCTTTCGGACAGGAGATCCGCGAAGGCATGCAGGTTGAGACGACTAATAAATGGCTTCAGGCCGGCAATCCATGGGAGATAGCACATCCCGAGATCAACTATAATGTCAAGCTGGGCGGCCATACCGAGTCTTATTACGATGAGCAGAACTGCTTTCGCGTCCGCTGGATACCGAAGTTCTGCATTAAAGGGGTTGCCTTCGATACCCCGGTGACAGGCTACGGCAGCTCTATAGTAAACCTGCTCCGGCTCTGGAAATGCGAGTCTGTCGAGTCTTTTGACTTTGAGGCCTTTAATGCAGGTGACTACTTCAGCTCGCTTAACGAGAAGATCGCGTCGGAGTCGATAGGGAAGATCCTTTATCCGGATGACGAGCCGTATTCCGGCAAACAGCTGCGTCTTGCACAGCAATATTTCTTCGTATCCTGCGCCCTTCAGGACATGATACGCCAGCACCTGCTGCGCTGGCAGAACATCCACACATTCTCCAACTCGTTTGCCGTGCAGCTGAACGACACTCATCCGGCTATTGCGATCGCGGAACTGATGAGGCTCCTCGTGGATGAACACCTCGTGAGCTGGGACAAGGCCTGGTACATAACGCAGAATGCGTTCTCATACACAAACCAGACGTTGCTGCCCGAAGCCCTTCAGAAGTGGCCTTTGCCCCTGTTCGGGGATATCCTTCCGAGGCACCTGGAAATAGTCTATGAGATCAACAGGCGTTTCATGGATGAGATATGGCTTAAGTATCCCAATGACAGCGACAAGCTGAACAGGCTGTCTCTCATTGATGAGAGCGACCAGAAATATGTGCGAATGGCTCACCTGGCCGGCCTTGGGAGCCACATCGTCAACGGAGTCTCGGAAGTCCAATCGGCTGCGATCAGGAATACCCTGCTTCCAGACCTGTACGAGCTCTATCCTGAGAGATTCTTTAGTGTGACCAATGGAGTGTGCCCGAGACGTTGGATAGTCCTCAGCAATCCGCGTCTTTCCGAACTAATCACCCATACAATCGGCGACACGTGGGTCAGCAGGTTCGAAGACATAAAGCAGCTTGAAGCCTACTCCCATGATCCGGCGCTCATTAAGAATTGGCAGAACGTGAAGCGCGAGAACAAGGCCGATCTCGCAGGGATCATTTTCGCCCGGACCGGAGTTTCCATTGACCCTGACACCTTGTTCGACGTTCAGGTGAAGCGCATGCATGAATACAAACGCCAGCACCTCAATGTCCTTCACATAATCACTTTGTACAACCGGATAAAGAGAGATCCGAAGATCCGCATAACCCCTCGCACCTTCATCTTCGGAGGCAAGTCTTCACCCGGCTATTTTGTCGCGAACCTCATACTAAAGCTTATCAATTCCGTTGCCGCAATAGTCAATAATGACCAGGATGTGGCTGGTCGCATCAAGGTAGTTTTCTTTCCGGACTTTAATGTCAAGAACGGCCAGAGGATTTATCCCGCGGCAGATCTCTCCGAACAGATATCTACCGCGGGCAGAGAGGTCTGCGGCACGGGCGGTATGAAATTCTGCATGAACGGAGCGCTCACCATAGGCACCCTGGATGGCGCAAACATCGAAATTCGCGAGGAAGTCGGAGAAGATAATTTCTTTCTGTTCGGCCTGACCGCCGAAGAGGTTTCCTCCATCAAGTCTCAGGGCTACGACCCCATGGGCCGCTACTCCTCGGATCAGGAACTGAAAGAAGCTATTGATCTCATCGGATCCGGATTCTTTTATCCTAAAGACTCAACTCTCTTCAAACCCCTGATTGACTCCCTTTTACGCCGGGATGAGCATTTGACACTGGCGGATTATCGCGCATATGTTGACTGCCAGGACCGGGTAGGAATGGCATATAGTGACCCCAGGAAATGGGCAAAGATGTCGATCCTAAACGTTGCCCGTATGGGAAAGTTTTCATCTGACAGGGCCATCCGTGAATACTGCGATAAGATATGGCGTGCCAAGCCTCTTACGATCGATGATGAGGCTGTTTGATCTGACTGATCAAGTCATTCAGACAATCAGTTTCGGGGGATACCGGAATAGATCAAAAAAAAGAAGAGACTCAGGAGGTTAATGATTCTCCCGAGTCTCTTCTCTCACATCATGGTTTAACTACGGGGCGCA
>DATHCU010000141.1:0-4699 GCA_035319385.1 Thermodesulfovibrionales bacterium | reverse complement strand
GCCTATACCCCTGGAAGACTTTCTCAGCAGGCACAAAAGGGAGATGGAATCAGCGATGCAATCGGTTCGTAAAACCCTCTCCCAAACGGCAGCGGGGGTCGAGAGCATATCTATCTGGAATATCCTGGACTACGATTTCCTGATCGAAAAGGCAAAGGGGATGATCGACGGGGCTTCTCGCACAGTCCTTATCTCCATCTGGAGGGACGAACTGGAAAAGATCGAAGATAACGTGCGGGGCGCTCTCGACAGAGGAGTGAAGATTGCCGTCCTCCACTTCGGGCAGTCAAGGGTGAAACTGGGGAAGCTGTACCAGCACCCGATCGAAGACACCGTCTTTCAGGAAAAAGGAGGGAGATGCATTACGGTTGTTTCTGATTCGCAGGAGGTCCTTATCGGAACCGTGCTGAGATACGGCACTGTCGAGGGAGCGTGGAGCAGAAACAGGAGCTTCATTACAATGGCGGAAGAATACATAAAACATGATATTTACATCATGAAAATAGTAGCGCGCTTTGACAGATTGCTTAAGGAGCGCTTTGGAATGAGGTACGAAAATTTGAGAGACGTATTCACAGACAAGGAGGTCCAATGAAAATCTATATCGACGGGAAATACTATGGGCGCGAGGAGGCAAAGATATCGGTCTTCGACCATGGACTTCTTTATGGGGACGGAATATTTGAGGGCATAAGAATCTATAATGGCAAAGTCTTTAAACTGAAGGAGCATATCCGGAGACTCTACAACAGCGCAAAAGCCATACTGCTCGACATTCGCATGAGCGAAGCCGAAATGATGAACGCCGTGATGGAGGCGGTCGGTGTAAACGAAAAGACGGAAGGCTATATCCGTCTTATCGTGACAAGAGGTGAAGGCATGCTGGGCATAGACCCATCGTCCTGCGAGAGGGCGTCCGTTATTATCATTGTGGGCGATATCCGGATGTATCCCGATGAGTATTACGAAAAAGGAGTGTCGGTAGTCACGTCTTCCTCAAGGCGCGTGCCGTCTGACTGTCTGGACCCCAGGATCAAATCCCTGAACTATCTCAACAATATCATGGCAAAGCTCGAGGCGAAACAGGCCGGCTGCCTCGAGGCGGTGATGCTGAACAGCTCCGGACATGTCGCGGAATGCACCGGAGACAACATCTTCATTGCGAAGGACGGGAATCTCTTGACACCTTCACCGTTCCATGGGGCGCTTGACGGGATAACCATGCAGACGGTCCTCGAATTGGCTCGATCCGCTGGAATACGGACGGACCTGGCCACGCTGACGCGCTATGACCTCTATAACTCGGACGAATGCTTCATGACCGGCACCGGCGCAGAGATCATACCGGTGGTCAGAATCGACGGGAGGACAATCGGCAACGGCACTCCCGGCGAAATCACCCGGAGACTGACACGATTATTTCGTGATCTGGTTGCGGTTTGAGGCTCGCCCCAGGCCGAATCAGCCTGTCCAACCGAAGAGACAAAGCGTTCTTTTTGTGATAAAATCATTCGGGAAACAGTCAATATAGCAATAATAAAACCAAGGGGGGAAACATGATAGCATTCCTGGTGATCCTCGGCATCATAGCGCTTGTTATAGGTTTTGCGATAGGAATCTATAACAAACTGGTCAGACTGAGAAACACTGTCAAGTCTTCATGGTCCGACATCGACGTCCAGTTGAAGAAACGGTATGATCTCGTACCGAATCTTGTCGAGACGGTAAAGGCTTATGCGTCTCACGAAAAATCCGTATTTGAAAACGTCACGAAAGCAAGGTCCATGGCCATGAATGCTGGAACTCCTGCCGGCAAGGCAAAGGCGGAGAATTTCCTGGCCGACACTCTCAAGAGTCTTTTTGCGGTTGCCGAGGCCTATCCCGAACTCAAGGCCAATGTCAATTTCATGGAATTGCAAAACCAGCTGAAGGGCCTGGAAGACAGCATCGAATATGCAAGACGCTATTACAATGCGGTGGTGCGCGACTTCAATATCACGATCGAGTCCTTCCCCTCCAACATGATAGCAAACTCTTTCGGATTCAAACAGGAAGAATTCTTTGAACTCGAATCGCCCGAGACAGAGAGAAAGCCTGTCAAGGTCAGCTTCTGAAACAGAGGATGCCCTTCCGGGATTCTGCACAAGGCCGCTGTTTACGAATTACAGAGTGGTTGAGCGTTTTCGCCCTCGTCCTGATCATCCTCGTATCAACCGCCCTGGCTCAGGATTATGCTATCGACAAGTTTCACTCCGAAATCCTGATCAGTGACGATTCATCTGTGCTAGTAGAGGAGACCATCGCCGTTCGCTTTCACGGATCAAGGCACGGTATCTACAGAGAGATTCCCTACAAATATGAAGATGACCGCGGAAACCGGATCACGACACCCCTCAGGGTTCTGTCCGTGACAGACGAGGCAGGGAATAACCTTGAATTCAAGACCGCGAGGAAGGGGAACCTCGTCAATATTCGCATCGGCAATCCGTCGAAATATGTCACCGGCGAAAACACTTATGTAATCAAGTACAGAGTGGAAAACGCGGTCCTGTTTTTTGACGACCACGATGAACTCTACTGGAATGTGACAGGCAACTACTGGTGGGCCCCTATCAAGGAGGCGTCTGCCCATATCTTTCTCGAATCGAAGAGCCGGAGCCGGAACCTCTGGGCTGCGTGCTATACAGGCGGACCCGGATCAAAAGAACCCGCCTGCAGATATGAGACCGCGGACAACGCAGGAGACTTCTCCTCCGCCAGGGATCTTGGTCCGAGAGAGGGCTTCACAATCGCCTTCGGATGGGACAAGGGTCTGGTTACACCGCCGTCCTCATGGAGGAAGTTCTTATGGACTGTTGACATCACCGAGAACTGGATCTTTCTCTTCCCGTTATTCTCCCTTGTGTTCATGATCGCCCTCTGGAAATCAAAGGGAAGGGATCCGAGGGTAAAAGAGTCTGTGGCCGTGATGTACGAGCCTCCGAAATTCAATAGCGTGCCGCTGACCCCCGGAGAGGTGGGTACACTGGTGGACGAACAGCTCGACCCCAGGGACATTTCCTCAACGATAGTAGGCCTGGCCGTCAAGGGCTACATGAAGATAGAGGAGTCTAAGACAGAGGGATTGATCCTGGACTCGACCGACTATTTTCTCGCAAAGCTCAAAGAACCCGACGAGAACCTGGGCGCCTTTGAGAGGATTCTGATGGACAGGATCTTTCCAAAGGAATTGCAGCTGCCCGGCAGGATGGTGTCTGACCTGAAAAATGAGTTTTATAAGAACATCGATTTACTGAAGAAGACCCTGTATGGCGAACTGGTCAGCAAGAACTATTTTATGGTGAGTCCCGACAAGGTCCGGAAGGTATATGTTGCAGCTGCATTCGCAGTCGTGGTTTTCAGCACAGTCGTATTTGCGTGGCTGACATCATCCGGGAAAGGCGTATTAGCCGGCATACTGACAGGATTGCCCGTTTTTGCTTTCGCTAAGGCGATGCCGGCAAAGACGCGAGCCGGTTCAGCTGCATATACGGACATCCTGGGCTTCAGGGAATTCATGAGCAGGGCTGAAAAAGGCAGGCTGGAGAGGATGAAGGACAAGGACCTTTTTTCCAAGTTTCTCCCCTATGCTATCGCACTCGATGTAGTCGATAACTGGGCTAAGGCGTTCGAAGGCATCTACCAGGAACCGCCAGGCTGGTACAGTTCTCCTACGGGCTTCAGAACTTTCCACCCATACTCATTCTCGCGTTCGATAAACGCAGCCACTTCGAGCCTCGGCTCCGCCATGTTTTCAGCGCCCAGGGGCAGCGGTATCGGCGGTGGCAGCGGCTTCAGCGGCGGAGGCTTTTCAGGCGGCGGCTTTGGCGGAGGCGGAGGCGGAAGCTGGTGATGCCATTGATCCGCTCAAATAATCTATCCGCAGCTCGATCGCGAAGAGGCCAAAGGGCTAAGTAGTCCCTTTCATCTTTTTTGGCAGAAAGAAAGACCCGCAGCTGTACCTTGCGTCCAGGTCCCACCACGAGACTCAAGATAACCTCAACTGCTGCGGAGACCCTACCCTATCTTCTTCACACGCCCTACTGCCCCACCCTCCAGGCGGACCTTGATACCATGAGGATGAGACGAAGATTTGGTTAGAATATCTTTTACGATCCCTTCTGTCAGTTTTCCCGTGAGCTGGTCTTTCTTCAAGACGACCGAAACATGCAATCCCGGACTTATTTCAGAACGTTTGGTGCCATCCACTGTTACCTCTCCCGTGATTCAGCTCTTTTCCCCCGGGACAGAAATAGCAGCCCACCAATTGCCCAAGGGCCTCTCTGTCCACAGGAATAGGATAGTTACTAGCGGGTTAATAAGTAAAGTTGAAACGCATAGCGAGCTTATTCTAACGCGGCCCGCAGCGGGCTCAGAGGTTAAATATAAAGAAATAATTCCATGCGTTAGGATGTCCTGCGGTCTTTGTGGCAGGGTTCTTCATTCCGCGTGCGACGGGAATGAGGAACCAATAGCGCTGATTGTTTCCACGGGGTATTTATGGTAACATTTCGTAATATTCATACCGACACCAGACAATACTTTCGGAGGTGCCTCTTGACAGACTTGAAGAATATATCGGACGACATAGTTCAGAGACTCGGGTTAGATTACGAACCCGCGGGTGTTGTACTTTATGGGCATGAGGATGCCCCTCCGG
>DATHCU010000140.1:0-3206 GCA_035319385.1 Thermodesulfovibrionales bacterium | reverse complement strand
GAATTGAAGCCCTGGAGCGCAACGATGTCCTTGTTAGCATAATTTGGCTCCTTCAGGATATTCGGGACAACATAGCTCTTTCCGCTCTTTATGACTATTCCCGCAACAGTCTTTTCGACCGGAATGCTTTTCAATCTGGCCTGTTCCTTGTATTGATGCGAGCCAAATGCCATCAACCTGCCGGTCTCGGGGTCAAAGATCCGAATGGATGCAGCCTCTGCACTGAGAAATTCGACTATCTTCTTCGCGGCGGCGGACAGTATCTCCTTCCACTCCATGTGGGCGTCTATACTGATAACGCCTTCCACCATCTGAACAAGCTCTTTTACCTGCTCGGAAAGACAGTTTTCCCTCAGATAGGCTGCGAGCTCTATTATTTCCTCTTCGGAGATTTTGTACTTTGCTATGATAGGGCTGGATTTAAGAAACTCTCTGATTTTTTCATCCATGAAGTAACATGATATCAGATACCCGTTTCTTATTCAACTGATTGAGGAAGAAAATGAAAAGGCCCGTCAATCTGCACGGGCCTTTCCGGACTAAAGATGAAAAAGGGTTAGTGGGCGTGTTCGGCCTTCTTTTCAGCCTTCTTGTGGTGCATCTCTTTCTTGGGGAGTTCAAGCATGTTCACTTTCCCGGAGGCAAGATCGTATTCAGCGGCAACGATCTTCAATTTGCCTTCATGCACAAGTTCTTTAATGATCGGGCTCTTCATGACGTCAGCATAGAGATTCATGACGTTTTCCTTGATGGCTGTCTCGAGGACTTCCTCGTTGGAACCGCCTTTCTTTTTAGCCTTCTTTACAGCGGGCTGGATCTTCTTCACAATGGCGCCGATATTCCCTTCGGGAGCGCCTTTTGCAGCCAGCGTGGCTTTTACGGCTCCGCAGTCAGAGTGTCCCATAAGAACCAGGACAGGAGTATGTACATGCTCTGTGCCATATTCGATGCTGCCGAGGGCGATGGCATCGACTACATTGCCCGCAACCCTGACCACAAAGATATCTCCGAGACCCTGGTCAAAAATGTGTTCGGGCGGGACCCTTGAGTCAGAGCATGTAATAACTGTTGCGAAGGGATGCTGACCCTTCAGTATTTCTTTCCTCTTGGTATCGCCCAGGTCCTTGTTGATGGGTGTACCTTCCACAAACCTCTTGTTGCCGTCCATCAGTTTCTGCAGGGCCTCATCTCCGGCGGTTCCGGCAAAAACAAAACTGGAGAAAACAAGGACAACAACCACAGCCAATAAACCTTTGAATGACTTCATAAACCTTACCCCTCCTTAAATAAAGTTTATATGCCCCTCGAAGAGGGAGCAGCGAAGAAGATTTTGTTAAGCGGCTTTGTCTTTCTTTTTGGCTGCTTCGGCCATCACGGCTTTGGTGTTAAATGTTCCTTCTATTGCCTGCACAGGACATTTGGCTGTGCATATGCCGCAGCCGATGCACTTTGACGCGTCGATTCGATGGAGCTTCTTAGGTTCTCCGGACGGCGCGTCGACGGGACATACTTTAGCACATATCTGGCAGCCGATACAATTGTCTTTTATGAAGGCCTTGGACCTTGATGGAATGAAATCGGTTATGGCCCCTGTAGGGCATTTGGGGACGCAGAGCCCGCACACCCGGCACTTGTCGAGGTCGATTCTTGAAAGGTTGTCCCTAACAGAGGGCGCATCAAAAGGGCAGACCTTGGCACAGATACCGCAGGCGATGCAGCCCACCTGGCAGTTCTTCTTTGTATCGGGACCTCTGTCTTTGGAATGACACGTAACAAGAACCCGCCTTGATGCGGGCAGTACCTCGATCGCCTTCGTGGGACAGGCAGCCTCACACTTTCTGCATCCGGTGCATTTATTGATGTCAACATAGGGGAGGTGATCCCCTGTCATGCTTATCGCGCCGAAGGGGCAAACCCTTGAACAGGTCCCGTAGCCAAGACACCCGTACTTGCAGGTCTTGTCGCCTCCTCCCGCCAGTACGACAGCCCTGCAGTCCTGAACGCCCTCATACGGGAATCTCTTTTCGGACTTGCTCCAGCCGCCCTGGCACATGACCCTCGCGTAGATGGGCTCCTTCAATTCAGCTTTTTTACCGGTAATGCGTCCGACCGTTTCACAGGCCCTTGCCCCTCCCGGACAACAGAGATTAGGCGGGACATCAGGATTGTTGACCACGGCCTCGGCATACTGTTCGCAGCCGGCATACCCGCAGGCGCCGCAGTGCGCGTGAGCAAGTACGTCAAGTACCTGCTGGACCCTCGGATCTATCTTTACCGAAAACTTCTTTGCAGTCAGGGCGAGTCCGAGACCGAATATGGTGCTGATCCCGGCGAGAAATATGAGAGTATACTTCAATAGAGGCACCAGATCCACATGTTCTTTCGCCTCGACGCCGCCGCCGACACCAACGTGCGGAATGAGGAAGTGCGACATGTCAGCCTGGTGGAACACTCCTAGGAGGTTTGTTATGATTTCGTGGATCTCAAACATATAGGCCGTTGCTTTTTTTAGTATACTATAGTTTTATCAGCCCCGAAAAGCCGGCAAAGGCCAGCGCTATCAGTCCGGTGACTATGAATGCGATAGGAGTGCCTTTGAACGGCCCCGGCACGTCCGCCAGTTCCAGTTTCTCACGAATGCTTGCCATTATCACCAGGGCCAGCGCAAAGCCGACACCTGAACCGAAGGCAAAGGCAAGACTGTCGATAAAGGTGTACTTCTCGCCCGCATTGATCAGGGGAACGGCAAGTATGATGCAGTTCGTCGAGATCAGAGCGAGATATATACCGAGTTTGTGATACAAAACAGGTGAAACCTTCCGCATGATTGTGTCCGATGCCTGCACAAATCCCGCAACGATCCCTATGAATATGATGATCTTCAGAAATGTTATCCCGAACGGGACTAGCACAAAATTAAAGATGAGCCAGCTAAGGGCGGCGCTGATCATCATTACCGATGTAAAGGTTATGCTCATACCGACAGCGGTTTCCATCTTTCTTGACACGCCGAAGAAGATGCACAGGCCGAGAAAGCGGGTGAAGACAAAGTTGTTGATCAGAGATGCCGCGACTATCAGCTCAAATATTCTGGTGAACTCAGTGTTCATAGGCTCTCCATCTCGTGAATCCCCTCCTCGGCGAGGGAAGGCAGAGGAGGTCTTCCGCAATCACTGCCCAAAACCCCGCTTTCAATAAGCCCGCCA
>DATHCU010000139.1:0-15619 GCA_035319385.1 Thermodesulfovibrionales bacterium | reverse complement strand
GCCTCCAACAGCGTCTTCCCGTCCACACCCGAAGAGATGCCGAAGAGTCCGGAAACCGCGTCATTGCTGAGGATAATCCTCCCCTTTGTGTCGGCGAGAACAAGACCATCCGAAAGGCTGTAAATAATGGCGGCTATCTTCTGTTTTTCACTCTCACTCTGCATCAATTTCGCCTGCAGTTCCTCTGCCATATGGCTTATGTTCCTGCCCAGTTCACCCAGTTCGCCTTCCTCCTTCACAAAAAGCCTTATCTTCAGATTTCCATCCGCCACCTCCCTGGAGAAGTCGGCTATCTCCTCTATGGATCTGGTCACCTTCCTTGTCTGGAAGAGCCCGATGAGCAGAGCTATCAATGAGACTGAAAGGGAGGCTGCTATAACCCTAATCCTAATCCCATTAACGGCTGTATAGACCTCGCGCAGGGGCATCGACATTCTGACGAACCTCGTGCGGTTAGCATCGATCGACATTGCGAGGTAGAACTGATCATGCCGGAGAGTCTTGCTGTACCTGACAGAGGCGCCGGTGCCGCTAAGATCAGCTTCTTTAATCTCAGGCCTGTCAGCGTGATTTCCCATGGTCTCGGACGGCTCATCAGAATCCCCCAGGACTTTGCCGGAGTCGTCAATAATTGTTATCCTTGCGCCGGTATGCTCCTTGAACTTTTTGCAGAAATCGTCAAGGTTGCCTGAAAAGGAAGGAGGTACCTGCTCCGCAATCAGTCCTGCCTGGATCATCAAGCTCTTCTTAAGATTTGAAATATAGCTGTTCCTGACCTCGCTTGAGAGATATACTTCGAGCGACAGAAGCAGCAGGGAAGCGGCGATTAAGTAAATCAGAAGGATCCTTCTGAAAAGAACGTGTTTCATTACTTTGCGTCGAAGAAATAGCCAATACCGCGCAGGGTCTTTACGTACTCTGGGTTTGCCGGATCCTCTTCGATATTTGACCGGAGCCTTCTTATGTGGACGTCGACCGTTCTGGGTTCCACGAAGGCCTCGTCCCGCCACACTGCATCCAGCAGCTGGTCCCTGCTGAATACCCTGCCTTTTCTCTCGGCAAGGAAGAGGAGCAGCCTGAACTCTGTTGCACTGAGTCTCGCAGGGTTGCCCCTAACCAAAACGGTATACCGCTCTTTGTCAATCTCGAGATCTCCAACCTTCAGCATCTTGACGTCAACCGGTCTTTCAGACGACCTCCTCAGGACCGCCTTCACACGCGCCATAAGCTCTCTAGGACTGAATGGTTTCGCCATGTAATCATCCGCCCCCATCTCGAGGCCCAGTATCCGGTCCAATTCCTCACCCTTTGCCGTAAGCATGATTATGGGCATTCTCGCGGTCTTTGGGTCGCTCTTGAGAATTCGGCATATTTCCATGCCCTGGACTCCGGGCAACATGAGATCAAGAATGATCAAATCATATTTCCCCTTCCTGATTTTCGCCAGAGCACCCTCTCCATCCGAGGCAGAATCGACAACAAAGCCGTCTTTCTTGAGATTGTATGAGACCAGATCCACAATATCGTTCTCATCATCGATTACGAGAACATGTCTTGATGCATTCACATAATACTTATAACATTTCTCCGATTGTTGTGCAAGAAAACCGCCCCTGCTCCGGCAGATGCAAATGACCCGCGGGTAAATGATACAATATGGATATCGGAGGTGTATCGGATGAGGGATTTGCAGCCGTCTCTTAAAGAGTGGAAGGCTTTGTACGATGCCGCTGTTGCATTCAAAAGGGAGAGACCATGGGAGTGGGTCAGCGAAACCGAGGTGTTCGGGGTCGCAAACCCGAAAACCGGTGAGGTCGGGTATTGCTGCATCATGGGCGAGCTTGGAGAGATGCTCGCAATGGCGGTTTACGAGGGAACTGAAGGCCTTCAGGGTTATCTGAAGATTCGAAAAGGCCAGATAAAGCCGGGCAACCCCGATGCGCTGTATGTACAAAAGTGCCTCATGCTTTCCTTTGAGGGCAAGAAGATGCTTCAGGAAGATGAACTGGAGATAATCGATGAACTCGGCCTTGTATTCAGAGGCCGCGATGCATGGCCCGTCTTCAGGAGTTACAAGCCGGGATACTTTCCCTGGTTTCTGAACAGGGACGAGGTCCTGTTTATGACTGTCGCACTGAATCAGGCCATGGTTGTCTTTAACCGCATGAAGCATGATGCGGAATTGCTTCACGGATCCAGGAAGAATCTTTATCTCATAAGGACCCTTAAGAAAGAGAGCGGAAAAGCCGAATGGCAGGATGAATGGAAGACGCCTGCACCGATGGAGGAAAACGAGAAGTTTTTTGAAGAGCCTGTGAATGAAATCAGAATTCAGAAGCTGAAGAAGACACTAAAACCTTCGACTGCCGTGTGGGAGATAGACTTTTTTCACACACCCACCCCTATAATGCAGGGAGAAAGGCCTGTATTCCCATATGCGATCATGGTGATGGACCATGATACCAGGTTCATCTTTGACATGCACCTGGCGGTTTCTTCAACATATCAGAAAGAATTTCTCGGCAGATTCCTGGACTGTCTGGAACAGACAGCCATGATTCCCCTGGAGATACTCGTAAGAAAGAATGAAGCCGCAAAGCTTCTCGAGCCTTATACGAATCGTTTAAGTATGAAGCTGAGCATGGTGAAGAAACTGCGTGGCATTGATCACGCCCGGCGTGAGATGGAAAAGCATTTGAAGTAAAATGCATAAACGCCGTGAGGCAGGGGAGGAGGTTTTGATTATGTGGCGGCATCCTTGAGACGTCTCTTTTCCCTTTCCCTTATGAAGTGCTTTATCAGCACATAAGCAACGCCCGCAGTGACAATCCCCAGGACAACACTTCCGACAAGAATCGGCCACAGGTAATCGGCGAGCAGATTGACATCTCTTGAAAACCTTATCTGGAGAAAGCGTCCTCTGAGAAGAAGATTGCCAACCTCCGCGCAGATGAAGAGCTGGAAGGGATAAGTGATAGGATTGGATAACTGTGTGCCAAGCAGTACGACCAACGGACTCAGCCGGAGCAGAGAGGCGAGTCCCAGTGCCAGGACTGTGTGAGTTCCAAAGACAGGTACAAAGGCAACGAGAACTCCCACGGCAATGCCGACTGCGATCTCGTGGGGAGTGAGTCCTTTCTTTGAAAGGTTGATGACATAATTCTTCAGTTTCGCAAAATATTTCATACGCTACAAATAATGCCCCCCAGGAATGACATCAACCGACATTTTCCACAAAATTGAGCAGATTACGATCTCGTCCATTATACCATCATCTTGTATGCTTCCCTCAATCCCTTCCATTCTTCGCAGCCTTACGTTGCATAGCAATGATGAGAATATGCGGCCGGGAATCCGTGAATGGAATGCTTGTGTGCCACCTATCGGCCGTCGGCTGATCGGCTTTAATCTGCGGGACTGTGATAAAATAAGAGTCTCAAAAAGGAATCCTTTCACAGGAATAAGACCATAAGATGACATTTCTAGAGCGCCTCTATCTCGCCGGATATTCGATAAAAAAGAGACATAAGTTCCAGAACAGGAAGATACTGCCCCGAAAGGTGATCAGCGTCGGAAACATCACTCTTGGGGGAACGGGCAAGACACCGGCGGTTATCGCAGTCGCTCAGAAGGCCCGGTTAAGGGGCTTCACCCCGTGCATCCTGACCCGGGGATACAGGGGTACCGCATCAGGACCGTGTTTTGTCAGCAGAGGAGGAAGCCCTGTGCTGAACGAGCGACAGGCCGGTGATGAGGCCTATCTGATGGCGACGAAGCTGCAGGGAGTTCCGGTCATCAAGGGTAAAGACAGATATGAGGCAGGCATCTTCGCGCTGAACGAGTCCCCGGAGGCATCCCGGCCTGATCTCTTTATCCTGGACGACGGTTTTCAGCACTGGGGGCTTTTCAGGGACAAAGATGTGCTGCTCATAGACTGCATGAATCCGTTCGGAAACAGGAGGCTCCTGCCCTTGGGGCTTTTAAGGGAGCCTTTAAGCGAGATCGACAGGGCCGGAATCATCATCATCACTAAGGAAGAGGGCTTGCCGGCTTCTGCAAAAGACAGTCTCATGCGCGAAATAAGAGAGTATAACAAGCAGGCTCCTGTCTTCTTCTCGGCCCATAAACCGCTGCAATTCGTAAGTCGAGGAGGGGATGCTTTTCCTTTGAAATGGGGAGAGGGAAAAAGATTCTTCGGTTTTTGCGGTATAGGAAATCCCGAGTCTTTCCGGCGGACGTTATTGTCTACCGGTATGACACTGACAGGCTTCAAGTCCTTCAGGGACCATCATTTCTATAGCCAAAGGGATTTGCAGACCGTCATAGGCGAGGCGGGTGTTCACAGTGAATGGATTGTTACAACCGAAAAAGATATAATGAGACTAAGAGGTTTCGATCTCCCTGAGAATCTGGTTTCGCTTGCTATAGAGTTTCAAGTTGACGAAAACTGTTATGAGACAATATTCGCCGGGTTGCGAACCTGATAAGCTTCTAATATGAAAATAGATGAATAAGCGCATGAATCTCATTGTTAAATCGGAGGGGGCTGTGGTCAGGTATATAAATGTGAAGAGCAAAACAAGAAATGAGCTTGTCGATATCACTGAAATGGTGCAGGAAGTGGTGAAGGCCGCCAACATTACAAAGGGGGTCTGTTATCTGTATGTGCCGCACACCACTGCCGGGATCACTATAAATGAAGGCGCCGATCCGAGCGTCCAGCGCGACATCATCAGTTCCCTGAACAGGCTTGTCCCGCATGAAATGAACTATTCCCATCGCGAGGGCAACGCCGACGCACATATAAAAGCTGCGCTTATCGGTTCTTCCTGCGATATCATAATTGACGAAGGGAAACTCCTCCTCGGCACATGGCAGTCGATCTTTTTCTGTGAATTTGATGGCCCTAGACACAGGAGAATAGCTATCAAGTTCATCTGATGAAACAACCGCTCTATGTCTCAGGACGCTTCTGATGAACTACGCCTCCTGCGGGATGAAATAGGACGTCTCAGGAGGTCCCTCTCGGAACTGACACCTCCCCTGGACGTGTTGCTCAGACGCAGGGGCTTCAGGATTTACAGGAAAGAGCCTTCTGACGACCTTCTCCTCCCCGAAGACAAGTATATCTCCGGCTATTACGAAATGATGAAGAAATACTCCTTCAGGCTCTTCCTGCGCGACGCGATCAAGCACCAGGCTTTCTTCAGGCTTGAGAATGTAACACGCTATGCGACATCGGAAGTGACCTCCGACTACAACGACTACATGAACAGCATTGGCATGATCGAACGCGTGCCGGGAGGATTCAGGCTTGCCTCCGGCCCGATCAAGAGCTTTGGAGAGACGCTCGAATGGTTTCTGGCTGAAATATTCAGAAGAGAGTTCGGGACCGAGGCGGTGTGGGGGATACGGGCCAAACGGCCGAACATCGGCGGAGACTACGACCTCATAGCAAAAATCGATGGCTCCATATTATACATGGAGATAAAATCCTCACCCCCGAAACAGATATATCAGACAGAAATTTCCGCGTTTATGGACAGGTTTTTGGACCTTCATCCGGAGATAAGCATCTTCTTCATGGATACGGAACTGAGGATGAAGGACAAGATAGTTCCGATGTTTGAAGCGGAGCTAAAGACACGATATAAAGAACCCCCTGCTTTAGCCAGGATGGAAAAGGAACTCTTTCAGACACAGGACAAACTCTTCATAATGAACGCAAAAGACAGTATCACATCTAATATAGAAAAGGTCCTGAGCTGGTTCTTCAGAATGAACAGGTAAGCCCGTTGCCAACCCGTGTGGCCCGCTTCCCGGACTATGAAAAGAGAACAGGCCGAGAAATAATAGAGCATCTGTTTATTTTCACCCTGCGCCTGTGATATATTTCTTTCATGATCTGTGATCTCAGGCTGCATGGGAGCATCGGTCCCATCGAGTATTTTGCCCTTGTGGGAGGCGCAGGCGGTTACAACACCTATTTTTACGAAGAAGGCCCCTGGGGCATCAGATTCTTTTCGAGGGGCAACGAGTTCACAATCACCGATCAGGGCGTCAATTATAAGGGCACCGGCGGAAGCTTCTGCGAGTACATGTTCGGAGTCGAAAAACCCTTCAAGGACTTGATCAAGAAATCAGTCGCCAACAGGCTTATAATGTTCGGCGCCTTCCTCAATGAAATAGAGAACATAGTCTTCACAAATAATACGGAAGGCAGGGAGTCTTTCTACCGGCTGTTCCTTCAGGGGCATGCTGTGAAGAACTATTACTTCTTTATATCGTCGGATTTTCAGGGAGACTACATCAGGAGACAAAAGCACATCCTTAAGGGGGTCGGAAAGTTTCTCAAGAGGACACCCCTGGTGGCCGAGGACCAGGATACGGAGCTTCTGGATGGGTTTCTCTCGACGATAAAGGAGAAGAATTCCACTGTCTTCATATTCAAGCTTGTGCATACGGGAAACAGGAAATTCTACAAGGGCCTAAAGGAATTCTATTCCAAGGAGCGCCTTCTGACAATGAACGAGGAGCTGTATCTCGAAGACATCGTCGCCAGGTACGACATAGACCGCTACCAGCTTGAGAGGATGAGGATAGATATTATGTACCGGCATCTCGACAACAAGAGCGTTGTCGACGAGTACCGGGACATCCTCCTCGGAGGAATTCTCAAGGACACGATGCAGCCTTCGGAATATGCGCGTCTCAACCGTCTCAGAACCCTCGGCATAAGAAACAATATACCGGACGTCCTGTTCGAGACGCTCGATGAACTGCTGATGAAAGGCAGGAAGATACAGGAGATCGAAGAGCCGGAGTATCTCAGGGAGACGAGGACCATACTGCAGAGCCTCTTCTTCAAGGACCCTTCTCTCAAAAGGCACATCATCAATAATGAAGATATCGTCAAGTTGATAAGGGCAAAGAATGCGGCTGAATTGAAGGGGGACAAGGGCTTTGAACAGATCCTGCTGGATACCGTCCGGACCTGCGACGAGATCGTGCGCGAGACAAATGACTTCAGTTACTTTGAAGAATTCACTTCGATAGCCACGTATTTTGACAGGTATGATAATGTCTCCACTCTTCTGAGCAAGATAGCCTTCCTTGAGAACGTCGAATTCATTGAAGACTCTCTGCGGAGTCTCATCGGAAACAAGAGAGAGTTCGATCAGCTGGACCCGAAGCTTTTTGATGAGATCTTCATCAGGACACTGCTCAGCAACAAGTATATAACCGCCTATGGAAGGAGGAAGATACAGGCCATATCAAAGGGTATAAGAAAGATCCATGAGGGGGACGCTTCATTAAGGGAGGTCATTGCAGAGATAAGGCTCATTACCGATGAGGAAAAGCTCTATCGCAGGGTGCAATCCGCTCTGAAGGAACGCATGCGCAGCTTCTTCCCCGGACTCGATACAAAGAAAGGACGGGACAAGATTCGGGAGGACATTGCCAGGGAGATTTCAGAAAAGGGGATTGCCCGGGACATCACAAAGAGGTTGTTCGAAAAGGTCTTCCTTGATCTGAGAAAAGAGTCTTTTTACCTGAACCATATTCTTCCGCTTGTCATACAGAACAAGGATGTGTCGCTGCGTGAAGATTTTCTTAATAACAGCGGCCTTGACAGGTTCTATTTAGAGACGCTCGAAAAGGAATACTTTGAGCAGAGGCATCTTGATTCTTCGCTGCTTGACCATCTGCTTGTTGGAGGCGGCGAGCGGATTTGAACCGCTGCATAAAGGTTTTGCAGACCTCTCCCTTGCCACTTGGGTACGCCGCCAGAATGAATACCGCACACGCAGCAAGCAACTCCCTGCCTTCAACTCCTTCATGTTGCTCACCGCTTTTTTATGAAATGGAGCGGGAAACGGGGCTCGAACCCGCGACCCCAACCTTGGCAAGGTTGTGCTCTACCAACTGAGCTATTCCCGCATTCTCGAATCAGATATGAAAAACAGAAGGATTCCCGCGAGAATCCCTAACGTGCAGCTCTTAACTTATACGCAAGCAATAAGCTATAATGAACGTTACTATAAAAATAGTAAACGGAAAGGTCAGTTTTTGTCAATATGCTTTATCCCGATTTAGAAACTTTCAAGACTCTCTCTCTAACGGGCAACCTAATCCCGGTCTACAGGGAGATTCTGGCCGATACGGAAACACCTGTTTCCGCGACGCTCAAACTCGGGGGCTCTCCGGCCTTCCTCCTTGAGAGTATGGTCGGCGGTGAGAAGTGGGCGAGATATTCATTTCTGGGCTCGAAGCCTTC
This sequence comes from Thermodesulfovibrionales bacterium, assembly GCA_035319385.1. Classification (GTDB taxonomy): domain Bacteria; phylum Nitrospirota; class Thermodesulfovibrionia; order Thermodesulfovibrionales; family SM23-35; genus DYFC01. The sequence goes on along the minus strand of DATHCU010000139.1, from coordinate 7,341 downwards.
AAGGATCATCAAAGGCTGGGGGAACAGGATGCAGATAAAAGACGCTCGGACCGGCACGAGGCGCTTCAGAGTGGACAATCCTATGGATGTGATCAAGAAGGAACTCACGGAGTATAAGCCCGTTGACGTCAAAGGTCTGCCTAGATTCTACGGAGGGTTGGTAGGATACATCGGATATGATATGGTCAGGTTCTTTGAGGAAATACCCGATCGCAAGAAACCCGGCCTGGGACTGCCGGATATCTTCCTCATGGTCACTGACACGGTTGTCATCTTTGACAATCTCAAAGGCAAGATAAAGGTTGTATCAAACGCCCATATCAACGGAAGGTCCCCTGAGGAGGCATACAGGGAGGCCGAAGAGAAGATCGCGGGCATTATAGAGAAGCTTCGGAAGCCGGGGATTCGGAGACGAAAATCAAAACCAGGCGGCAAAACTGAACCGGCCGGCTTCGCATCTTCGTTTGCCACCAGGGAAGCCTTTGAGAAGGCCGTGCTGAAGAGCAAGGATTACATACTCTCCGGTGATATTGTGCAGGTCGTGCTTTCCCAGCGGTTCGACCGTGAGTCTGAGGTTGAGCCGTTTAACATATACAGGGCGCTGCGCGTCATCAACCCCTCTCCTTATATGTATTATATCGACACGGGAGATGCAAAGATCGTCGGGTCTTCCCCCGAAATCCTCGTGAGGCTCGAAGGTAAGCAGATCATACTGAGGCCTATCGCAGGGACCCGAAAAAGGGGAGAGACAGAAAAAGATGACATCCTGCTTGAGGAGGAACTCAAGAAGGACCCGAAGGAGATAGCAGAACATATTATGCTCGTGGATCTGGGCCGGAACGATGTTGGCAGGGTGGCTGAAGTGGGCACGGTCAAGGTCACCGAACTGATGTCTGTCGAAAGGTATAGTCATGTAATGCATCTGGTCTCGAACGTGGAAGGAACCCTTCAGCCCGGTCTCGACGCGTTTCATGTGCTCGAAGCCTGCTTCCCTGCGGGTACTGTGAGCGGCGCCCCAAAAGTCAGGGCCATGGAGATCATAGAAGAGCTTGAGCCCACTAGAAGAGGGCCTTATGCCGGAGCAGTCGGTTATCTCAGTTATTCGGGAAACATGGATACATGTATAACTATCAGAACTCTGATCATAAAAGATAATAAGGTCTTTGTCCAGGCAGGGGCCGGCATAGTTGCGGACTCAGTTCCTGAAAAAGAGTATGACGAAACAGTTAATAAGGCCTTGGGCATGATGAAGGCGGTCGACATGGCTGAAACGGAATTAGGGTGAGCATATGCTGCTGATGATTGACAATTATGATTCCTTTACCTACAACCTCGTCCAGTATCTCGGAGAACTGGGCCAGGACATAAGGGTATTCAGAAATAACAAGATCACGGTTGCGGAGATAGAAAAGCTGAATCCCGAGCGCATAGTCATTTCGCCGGGTCCCTGCACTCCGAAAGAGGCGGGGGTCTCTATAGACGTTGTCAGACATTTTGCGGGCAGGATACCGATCCTGGGCGTGTGTCTCGGACATCAATCCATAGGCGCTGCTTTTGGCGGAGAAATAATACGCGCCCCGAGATTGATGCATGGCAAGACATCGGTTATATATCACGACGGGGAGGGCGTCTTTAAAGGCCTCCCAAATCCCTTCGAGGCAACGAGATATCATTCACTTTTAATAAACAGAGAAACACTGCCCGATTGTCTGTACGTTACGGCATGGACTGATGTCGGAGAGATTATGGGGGTTCGGCATAAGGAATTCATTATCGAAGGCGTTCAGTTCCATCCTGAGTCGATACTCACTACTGTCGGAAAAGGCTTGTTGGGAAATTTTCTGAAATTAAGATACCCGGCTCAGAATATTTAACCGTATTCGCAGATTTCTTGGATCTCCAGAGAACAGGTACACGGCTCGATTGCTGAAGCAAGATCACGGGCAGTTTGGACGAAACCTAAGAGAGCAGATGTCTCGGCTCCTTGTTTTTGAGGTATTTTGAAATTCTATGATTAAAGAAGCTATCAACATGCTCGTCAACAATATCGGCCTTATGGAGCCTGAGATGGCCGCATGCATGAGTGACATCATGGAAGGGAAGGCGACTGACGCACAGATCGGCGCGCTGCTGACAGCCTTGCGGATCAAAGGAGAGACTGTCGAGGAGATAACGGGCGCGGCCAGAATCATGAGGCAGAAGGCGATCACGATAAAGGCGCCTGAGGGCGTGCTCGATACCTGCGGCACCGGAGGCGACATGGCCGGCACCTTCAATATTTCTACAACATCTGCCCTTGTTGTCGCGGGAGCCGGGGTGCCTGTGGCAAAGCATGGCAATCGTTCGGTATCGAGCCGGTCCGGAAGCGCTGACGTCCTGGAAGCCCTTGGTGTAAAGATAGACCTGCAGCCCGAGAGGGTGGAGACTTGCCTCTTTGAGACCGGTTTCGGATTTCTGTTTGCGCCTCTTTTCCATCCGGCCATGAAATACGCTATCGGGCCACGGAGGGAGATGAGCATCAGGACAATATTCAATATCCTGGGACCGATAACAAACCCCGCGGGAGCCGGGAGGCAGTTACTCGGCGTGTTTGCCGGCAAGCTGACGGACACTCTCGCGCAGGTGCTGGGGAACCTGGGGGCAGTTGATGCCATAGTTGTCCATGGGGAAGACGGTCTCGATGAAGTCAGTCTGTCCGGGAAAACCAGAGTTGCGCGATACAGGAAAGGAAAAGTTGAGAGCTTTCAGATCCAGCCGGAAGATTTCGGGATTTGGAAGAATTCGTTAGATTCCATAAAGGGTGGGGACAAGCAGGAGAACGCCGCGATAACATTGGCTATCCTTAACGGTGAAGGCGGTCCGAGGAGAGATATTGTTCTTATGAACTCGGCTGTTGCACTGATAGCCGCGGACAGGACAGAGGATTTCAAGTCCGCTTTAGGCATGGCTGCCGATTCGATAGACTCGGGCGCGGCATTGAAGAAACTCGAAGAGGTGAAGAAGGTGAGTAATGCTCTGTGACCCCTTCTGTCCCGCATTAGATGAAGAGGACGGTCATTGGCTGTTAGAGTAGGAGTAATCGGTGTCGGATATCTTGGTCAACATCATGCGCGGATATATTCCGAGATCGAAGTCGCGGAACTGGTCGCTGTAGTCGATGTTGACCTTAAGAGGGCCGGGGCCTTTGCCGAGCAGTACAATTGCGAGGCATCCGATGATTACAGGAAGATCTTCGAGAAAGTCGATGCCCTGAGTATCGTCACGCCGACGACACTTCATTATGAGGTGGCGCTTGAATGCCTCAGGGCTGGAAAAGATATCCTGATCGAAAAGCCGATAACGACTACGGTTGCGGAAGCTGATGAACTGATCAGCGAGTCACGCGAGAGAAACTGCATTATACAGGTCGGACATCTGGAACGGTATAACCCGGCAATCCTTGCGGCAGCGGATTTTTTCGGGTCCCCGGTTTTCATAGAGTCCGAGAGGCTTTCTCCATTTCTCGGGAGGGCCACCGATGTTGATGTAACGCTGGATCTCATGATCCATGATATAGACATAATGCTGAGCCTGATTGCAAAACCGGTGAAGACCGTGAGGGCGGTCGGCGGGAAGGTTCTCACGGATAAACTCGACGTGGCCAAGGCCTGGCTTGAGTTCGAGGGGGGATGTGCCGCCCTTGCAACCGTAAGCCGGATGTCTCCTGAAAAGCGCCGGACTCTGAAGGTATTTCAAAAGGATGCGTTAATATCCATCGACTATCAGAATGCCGAGATAAAACGCTTCTTCCGGAAAGGCGAGGAAATCGCGTCGGAGACAATAAGACCCGAAAAGAAGGAACCCCTCAGGGAAGAGCTGCAGGACTTCATTCGCTGTGTGAGAGACAGGTCCGCGCCGAAGGTCTCGGCCGTCGAAGGAAGAGATGCCCTTAGGATCGTTCTTGAAATAAATGAGATGATAAAAAATGGCAGCTAGGAGAGAGCAGAGCATGATTCCGATGGTTGATTTAAGAAAGCAGTTCGGTGAGATAAAAGATGATGTCCTGGAGATGCTGACAGAGATACTCGAAAGCAGCCACTATGTCCTGGGCGCGAGGGTCCTGGATCTGGAAAAGAGGATAGCGGAATACCAGGGAGTAGGACATGCAATAGGTGTCGCTTCAGGCACCGATGCTCTCCATCTCGCGATAGATGCAATAGACATTGGACCCGGAGATGAGGTCATCACAACCCCGTTCACCTTCTTCGCAACGGCCGAGGCAATACTCTATACAGGGGCCCTGCCGGTCTTTGTGGATATCGAGCCTGATACTCTGAATATCGATGTCACCGAGATAGAGCGGCATGTCACAAAAAAGACACGGGCGATTCTTCCTGTTCATCTCTTTGGTCATCCCGCCGATATGGGCGCTATCCTGAAGATCGCCAGAAAGCACAAATTAAAGGTCATCGAAGATTGCGCGCAGTCCTTCGGCGCCGAGTTGAACGGCAGAAAAACCGGAAGTATAGGAGATGCGGGCTGCTTCAGTTTCTATCCGAGCAAAAACCTCGGGGCCTATGGGGACGGCGGGATGGTGACCCTGAATAATGCAAAGATTGCGGAAATAATAAAACAACTGAGAAACCACGGATCCAAAGGTTCGTACAGACACAAGAGGGTGGGGTTCAACAGCAGGCTGGACGAGCTTCAAGCCGGCATCCTTCTGGTGAAGTTCAGGCATATCGATGAATATAACAGAAAGAGAAGAGAGAAGGCGGCACTCTACACGGAACTCCTGGCCGGGACCGTGAAATGTCCGATCGAAAAACAGGGCGCTGTCCATGTCTACCATCAATATACGATAAGGAGCAAGAAGAGAGACAAGATTCAGGACAGGCTCAGGGCCGCAGGCATCTCCTCGGTCGTCTACTACCCCATGCCTCTGCACCTTCAGGAGGCGTTGAAATTCCTGGGTTATCATAAGGGCGATTTCCCGGTCACGGAAAAAGCGGCAAGGGAGGTTCTTTCTCTGCCCATGTACCCCGAATTGGAAGAATCGACGATAAAGAAGATTGCCAGGATTATAAAGGATACCGTATAAGTCTTGTTCACGCGCGACGATCTCACAGATTGATTGCCGGTTTAATGCACTGATCGGGTGAACTGCGAATATGTCTACCATTTTGATCGTTTCGGGAGAGAGTTCAGGAGAGCTGTACGGCTCGCTGCTTGCGAGGGCTTTGCGAAAGAAATGGCCTGATGTTCATATCATCGGCATCGGCGGTCAGAAGATGGATGAAGCCGGGGTCGAACTAATCTCCCGTATCTCGGATGCCTTCGGTATTTTCAAAGCTGTTGCCTCTTTGAGAAAGCTCAAGGTGGCTTTTGACAGCGCTGTTGAGGCCCTCAGAAAATTCAAACCGGATGTGGTTGTCTTAATCGACTATCCCGACTTCAATCTGAAGCTTGCAAAAGAGGCAAAGTCCCTCGGAATAAAAGTCCTTTACTATGTGAGTCCCCAGGTTTGGGCATGGCGCAAGGGCAGGGTCGGAAAGATTGCGAGCCTGGTGAACAGGATGGCGGTCCTCCTCCCGTTTGAGGAGAAGATCTACAAAGATGCAGGCCTGCCGTGTGAATTCGTTGGGCATCCGATCCTTGAAGAGATCGAGGCTGAAATAAGTGCCCTGGTCGGCAAACGTGCGACCTCAGACAGATCAACCTCTCCTTTGGCAGATCCTGCTGGAATTATTACTCCCGGCATAAGGGCCGCTGCAAAATCCGCCCTCGGCCTGGACCCTGAGAGACCGCTGCTCTCACTGCTTCCCGGGAGCAGGCCTCACGAACTCAAGAGCCTTCTTCCAATCATGATAGAGGTCGTAAAACTGATGAAGGGTGATCACGAGATACAGGGGGGCCGAGAGTATCAGTTCTGCATGCCGCTTGCCCCGAATACGGACGAGCGGAAATACAGGATTCTTCTTGATGCCCTGAATAAGGAAGGTGTGCAGATCAGGAAGGGGGAGTCTGTCAGGGTTCTCGCGGCCTCTGATCTGGCTGTTGTTGCATCGGGCACTGCTACGCTGCAGACCGCGTTCCTCGAAGTGCCGATGGTAGTTGTATACAAGATCTCACCCATGGAATTCTGGATTGGAAAGAGGATCATTGACGTGAAGCACATTTCTCTGGCTAATATCCTGGCAGGAAAGGGCGTTGCTACCGAACTCCTTCAAGCCGAGGCCAATCCCGGAGAAGTCATGAAGGAGCTGAAGAAGATCATACTGGACAAGGAATACAGGAATACCATGGTTAACCATTTCAGGGAGATAAAGAGGCCTTTTACAGGGAAGAAGACGTCTCAGAGGGTGGCGGACATAATATTGGAGATGGTCATTTGGAGAAAATGAACCCAGTTGCTATTATGATCCCAAGTATGGAGACGCTAATCATAGAATCCCTCCTCACCTCACTTTACCAAAGGTCCCGAAAGCATTCGGGATTTTGTAGAAAGAGGCGAGGGGAGATCTTTCAAGAGTGATGCTCTGCTTATGCACTTCTTGGTGACAGGCGGTCACATTGTTTTTTATCTATAGCTGTATATATCTGATAGCAATTATTGTCCTTTTCCCGGTTGAATATTTCAAAAGGCCCGCTGAGATCAGAAGGAAATGGCTGAGAGACAAGATCGGCCTTCTTGATCCATCCCTCCTCACCCGGTCTCCATCCTTTGTCTGGGTCCACGCCGTGTCAGTAGGAGAGGTCATGGCAGCATCTCCACTGCTAAGGAAATTGGCGGAACGTTTTCCGGAGAAGACCATTATCCTGTCGACAATTACCGACACCGGCCAGAAAGTGGCAAGGGAGCGTGCACCCGCGGGAACGAAGGTTGTCTATCTACCATTCGATCTGCCTTTCATCCTGAAGAGAATCGTCAAGTTGACGAAACCTCAGTTGCTTATTGTCATTGAGACAGAACTCTGGCCGAACCTGATAAGGATCTTCAGGGAAAATGAAGTGCCTGTTCTGCTTCTGAATGGCAGGCTATCAGAAAGATCGTTCAAAGGTTATCTGAAGATCTCTTTCTTCATGAAGAAGGTCCTCTCCTTCATCGATTTTTTCGGCATGCAGGAAGAGGATTACGCGGAGAGGATAAGACGGCTGGGCTCAGAAGTGCAAAAGGTCCGAACTCTTGGCAACTTTAAGTTCGACATGCGGCCTCCGGCAGACATCCCCGCCTGGACGAAGAGATTGTCCGGCCCGGTCATCACAGCGGGCAGCACACACGACGGTGAGGAAGAATTAATGGCGGGTGTCTATGTCGATCTGAAGAAGGATTTCCCGGACCTTAACATGATTATAGCGCCG
>DATHCU010000138.1:0-8148 GCA_035319385.1 Thermodesulfovibrionales bacterium | reverse complement strand
CCCGCAGAGAGACAGACTCTCCTGTTCTCGGCCACGATTCCGCAGCCTATCATGAGCATTGCGAAACGGCATATGAAGACCCCCCAGAAGATCCGGGTCAACACCAAGGAACTCATTATTTCTAAGATAAAACAGATATTCTACGAGGTCCGTGAGGGTGACAAAATAAATGCGCTTTCAAGGCTTCTGGATGTGGAAGACCCTCAGCTTGCCATTGTCTTCTGCCACACTAAGCGCGACGTGGATGACGTTTCAACCGAGCTTGACCAGATGGGCTACAACGCGGGGGCGCTGCATGGAGACTTTACCCAGGCCCGCAGGGAAGAAGTGATGGGAAAGGTCAAGGCGGGCCTATTCGATATCCTTGTCGCCACCGACGTGGCTGCAAGGGGACTCGATATCAAGGATGTGAGCCACGTCATTAACTACAGCATCCCTCAGAACCCCGACAGCTATGTCCACAGGATCGGCAGGACCGGTAGGGCCGGGAAGTCGGGCATTGCGATTACCTTTGTGACGCCGAGAGAATACAAGCATCTTCGCCTGATTGAAAAGGCTGCGATGACGAAGATCGACAAAAAGAGACTGCCTTCGCAGGCGGATGTCATTAAGGCGAGGGAAAAGAATATCTTCAGGGATATTGCCCAGATCATTGAAGAAGGCGGCCACTCCGCATATCTCCGGGCGGTGGAGGAACTGTCAGCCACACACTCGCCTGCGGATATAGCTGCAGCCGCGCTCTTTGCCGCCTTTGGAGAACTGCAGGAAAGGCCTCTTTCAGAACCGCAGTACGAGAACAGAGGCAATGCCCGTTTGTTTATGACTGTCGGAAGGAAAGACAAGATCAATGCCGCCGATATCGTAAAGTCGATTGTATCCGAAGCGAGAATACCATTCCAGAAGATCGGTAAGATAGATGTTTATGACAAGTTCACTTTTGTCGAAGTCCCTGCGGAGTTTTCAGACAAGGTCATACGGTCTGTAAATGATATGGTGATGAAGGGCAAAAGGGTTAAAATCCAACACGCAAAAGAAAGGATGAGTCCGTAAGGGCGTACGGCAGTACGCCCCTGCATTCTATTTGCCGATTTCCGTGGCCATTCCAGTGAGCGACATACAAAGGGGCTAAACCCTTTTCTTCAGCCACTCGGCTGGATCGATTACGAGAAAACTATTGTCACCGTCCGAGTAAACAACCTTGCCTATCCTTGCATTAAGGATCATCCTCTTGCACATCATGCAAGGCTCCGACAGGCATTCGCTCTCTTCATTATCACTGCCGGATACGTAAATGGTGGCGCCGCGCAGTTCGTCCACAGAGGCGCGAATAATTGCGTTTGCCTCAGCATGAACGCTGTGGCAGAGTTCGTACCTCTCTCCGTGCGGTATCTGGAGTTCCTTCCTCGTGCATCTGCCCGCCTCAAGGCAGTCCTTCATGCCGGCAGGAGCGCCGTTATATCCGGTGCTGACGATTATATTCTCTTTTGTTATGACAGCCCCGTATTTTCTTCTCAGACAAGTGGCCCTTGTGGAGACGGCCTTGGCAATGCCGATGAAATATTCATCCCATCCGGGCCTGAGTTTCTTCTTTTTCATAATATGGATAATAGCTTATCCCCTGAGAAGCTTGCAAGTATCAAGGCGGCGTTCTAGAATTTCTTCTTGTACGAAAGATTTGCCGTAAAATCCGGAGCGCCGGAGGTGTTCGGGTCCTCTGTGAGAGAGACTTCTAAGCTCTCGCCGCCGAAGCGATACCTGCCGCCCAGAGAAAGAAGGACAGCGGTTCTGTCCACCTGCGGGATGCCGGTTTCAGGCAAGGGAGAACCCTGGATAAATACCTGAGCGATAAGGCCGAGCTTCTTTGTCACAGCGGCCTCAACAGCTCCTCCCGCATAGAGAAACGTCCTGAGATCTATTTTCTCACGTCCTCTGAATTTGCCCGGGCTGACCGCGCCCGCACCAAGATAAGACATGAAGTATTCGCCCAGTCTCTTGTCTGCCAGAAAGGCGAGGCCCGTGTCAAAGCTTCCATTGCCATAGCCCGCATCGGCATCCCCTGTGGGAAATTCCAGGTCGGCCCTCAAACTGATTGCCGGATCACCTCTGAGCAGGGGTGCCTTCAGGGTCAGTCTGACGTCACCAATACCTATGCGGCCGCCCTGACCGCTTATCACAACGATCCCCTTCCTCTTTACATCAAAGAGAAACGCATTATCAGGCCGGCTGCTTCGTCCATAATCGGGGAACCCAAAGGCATCGTGATAGCCGTTGAGAAAGCTGTCCAGAAAGCCTGAATCAAAGGAAAGTACGGGCAGCTCCAGTCCGATTTCAAGGAAGTTCCCTACAGCTTTCTTCACGCGAAGGCTCAGTTCTGCTATCTCCATGTCGAGTCCGATGGCCCAGTCCGCGGACTCCTTTACAAGGTAGACGCTGGAATACGAGATGCCCGCGAAAATGGAATCCTCAATAGCCGCGGTATCCGGGAATGGAGTGTCCGCCTGCAGAAACAATGGGAACTGGTTCCGGACCTGCAACGGTCCATCGAATGCGTATGCCGTTGTCCAATATGAAAAAAGGACGAATACTGCCAGCATCCATATTACCATTCTGTTCATGAGTACTGATAAATGTAACAGAGGTGCCTGCCGAAGTCAATCAGAGAGCCCTTTCGCAAGGGTCTCTTTTGCTCACCCGCCGGAATCTGTTATCATGTGGAAATAAGGTGCCTGGGAAGGTGTATCAACCACGCCCTGAAGAGGAGTTATGAAGGAAAACAGACGGCATAAGAGGTTTTCGCTGGACATTATGGAAATCAGCGGCAAGATGGTTTTTGCCACGTATGTCAAGATCCTTGATATAAGTCTGGGAGGGGTTTCATTCAAGGCGGACAGAAGACTCAACATGGGCAGCGAGTATGCCCTGAAGATGGTGAGCAGGGGAAGAGAGTTGACGGTGAAGGGTGTCATTGTGCGATCATCTCTCACCGAGAGCATCAAAGATGCCCGCGGTAATGTAGTACCGATATATTCCGCCGGCATGAAGTTCTCCGACACGTCGGAGAAGAAGCTGAAGGAGATCGAGGCGTTCATCCAGAGCAATCTGAGAGACGCGGACAGGGAGATTGACTTGTGCAGCCCCAGCGGCAAGAGGCTTTACATAAGAGTCATTATCAAAGACCCGGAGAAGTCCGTTGTCGATGTCCAGGAGGGCTGCAAGGTCAGGAACATAAGCCTCGGTGGCATGTGCATCGAGAGCGCTCAGGCTCTGGAGATCGACAGTACGGTGGACGCCGAGATCTTATTCCCCGAAGGCAGGTCGATTCACGTGTCGGTCAGGGTTGTATCAAGCATTCTGAATTCTGACAACGGCGTAGAGAGCTACAATATCGGGACGGAATTCATGGATATGCCGGGAAAAGACCGGGAGGTTCTGAGGGATTTCATCAGTTCCCTTGAACTTCCGGCGTCATAAAACTCCCGCTGGGAGCAATCCGTATCCATCAGTCCCATCCCGCCCGCAGGTTTATCATTTGCTCATATCGTAATTAAAGAAATTCCCCTGCTCTTCCGATAAGATATTAAGGCAATATGCCTTGAGCGCATCAGAAGGGACAAGGGAGCAGAAAATGGATATACAGAGCGGCCAGGCAGCTGATCAGTTGTTCTCGGCGATATTCCAGAGTTCCGTCAATGTCGATTATATGGTGAATTCGGCGATGACAAGGGGCATCGATCTGTATACGAACGGGAATTACGAGGGCGCTGTCACGGAGTTCAAGAGAGTCGCCGCATTGTCCCCGGTTTCTGACAACGCGATCACCGCGTACAACTATTCCGCGATGGCATATCTCAAACTCGGCAGAACCGATGATGCTATTAAGACCTATAAGACGGCTATGCGGGTGTCTCCGACGGATGATACCCTTCATCTTGCCCTCGGAAACATTTACTATGACCAGAATAACTACGATAGTGCGGTAAAGGAATATCAGGCTGCCGTCAACCTGAATTCTCAGGATACAACCAACTGGTACTCTCTGGGACAGGCCCTTATCTCCACAGGCAACTACGACAAAGCTGAAGACGCATTCACCAAGGTGAAGCAGATAGCGCCACAGGATTATTCCGGCTACTATGGGTTGGGCCAAGTGTCCTACAAGCAGGGAGATTACGAAAAGGCGATCGGACTGTTTCAGAAAGTACTTGAAATTAAACATGATTTCACCGCAGCCCATGTTGACCTCGGCTATGCGTATGCCGACATGGGAGATTTTGACAAGGCAAAAGAACAGGTAAAGCTTCTGAACGGATCGGACGACCAGAGCTCCGCCAGTCTGCTGGACAGCTATATTTATCAGAAAACCCCGCCGAAGTTGTTTGCCGCCTATACCGCGGGCGGCTTCGATGTCAGCCTCGGACCCGGCACTGAAGTGTCGACTTTGGCCCCTTCTCTTTCGACCGGACGCGCTTCCAAGACTTTCACGATGGACTTTATCTTCAGCAAGAGTATGGACGCGGCTTCTGTGCAGAACCCTTACAATTGGCAGATTAGCCGGGCTGCCTACGGGACACCCGGGGGCGCTTACAACTGGGGACTGTCGGTTCCATCTACCGAAGCTCAAATTAGCCTCAATCCCATAAATGTGGTTTACAAGGCCGACCAGCTGACGGCAGAAGTGACATTCCAGATAAAACAGAACTCGTCCGCTGACGCGACCATCGATCCCTCGCACATCATCTTCAAGTGCGCCGCCAAGGACGCCTATGGCAATGCTATGGACACGTCTGCAAACGAATATGGCGGGTTTTCTGCCATAGTCTGATCTTCATCCCACATCTTGACCATTTGATCTCTCTCATGTATTGTCTTTGTCATGAACGGTGCAGAGCATCTTTTGCTCAAATGGTTTGACAGCGCGCCGATAGGACCGTCCACTGTCTATCTCGTCGGAGGCACTGTCCGTGATTTGCTTCTGTATGGCGTTCCGAAGGACCTTGACCTTGTGTGCAAGAACGCCAGGGAGTTTGCCCTCGGAATCGCGCGACAGAAGAATGCCTCTTTTGTGCCTATGGAAAAAAAGCCTGATGAACCGTGTTACAGGGTTGTGGACAGAGAAGAAAAGGCCTCTTTCCTGGATATCGCGGAGATGAGGGGGGATACGATCCATGAGGACCTCAGCCGCAGAGACTTTACAATGAACGCTCTTGCCGTCGAGATCGGTCGGGATCTTTCACTGGGCGGACTGATAGATCCCCTGAAGGGGGCAGAGGATATCAAGAGGAAGGTTGTCAGGAGAACCGGTGAGAGTTCTCTGTCATCTGACCCCTTGCGCATACTGCGTGCAATCCGCTTTTCCGCCGCACTTGGTTTTTCAATCGAGCAGTCGACAAAAGATGACATTCGGAGATTCGCTCATCTGCTTGCACTCGTCTCAGGCGAACGCATCATGGCTGAAATATTGCTCATCCTGAATAACAGCGCAAGCATCAGCTTCATCCGTCAGATGGATGATCTCGGTATTCTGGAGGTCATCTTCCCCGAGATCACTCCGATGAAGGGATGCCCCCAGAACGGCTTTCATCATAAAGATGTGTGGGAACACTCCTTGCTGGTTGCGGAGGTATGTGAGCATATCCTCAATAACCTTCCAGAGTATTTTGCGTATGTCGTCGATAAAGTGAGGGCCACTCTGACTGAAAATAATCGCATGCAGTTCCTGAAACTGACAGCATTGCTCCATGACGTAGGCAAGCCGGCAACAAGGGGCCTTAACCCTGAAACAGGAAGGATAACTTTTTACGGGCATGACCAGGAGGGTGCGAAACGCATCGCGATGGTGGCAGCAAGGATGAGAATCTCCGGAGCATGTACGGACTTTATGGTTAGTCTGACCGCGGAGCACCTCCGAATCCTGGACCTTGCCTCAGGAAAGGCGAAGGCTGCGACACTGATGAAGTGGTTCCGGAGGATGGGTGATGATGCAATCCCTGCTATCATACTCAGCATGGCCGATGTCATGGGTATCCTGGGTCCGGATGCAACAGAAGAATACCGGAAGCGGCATATTGATTGGTCTGTGCGGAATATAGACGACTACTACAGGCACATGAAAAGGAAGATCGAGAGTGCAAACCTTATCACTGTTAACGACTTGATTGCCTTGGGCATGAAGCCAGGGCCTGAGATCGGCAAGATTCTGTATGAGGTCAGGACAGCCCAGGATGTGGGGGAGATAGCCAGCCGGGAAGGGGCCTTAAAGATGGCGGAGAAACTGCTGAAGGGAAAAGATGAAGTGTAAACACGGCAGCAGTATCAGGCCGTTCGTATTATGAATCCGGAATCAAAACAACTTTTCGACAAAGGAATGGATGCATTGTCCAAGGGTAACACACTGGCTGCTCTTTCATGTTTCGAGGATGCGTTTGCGATAGAAGAGGCCCCGGTAATCAGCTCTTTTGTCACCTTTTGTATTGCGAAAGAACGGGAAGAAAGCCGCCTGTTATTCCTTTCTTGAAGAGAAGTAATATTCTCAATAAATATCTCGTCATTGTTCTGGCGCGATTAAAACTGCGCTAATTCCGGCAATATGATGTGACAAGCGGCATCTCCGAGTGAGGGAAGCGCCGGAAAAAGCATGACGCTCTAAAGTCAGAGGTTCAACAATGTCCTCGACTCTTCGGCTGCACAATATAGTATTTCGGCTTCTGATCTATGATATAATTCTGAATATTTTATTATGGAGACGACCATGGATACTTGCCCTTGCGGCTCAAATGTTGCCTACAATGAATGCTGTCTGCCTTTGATAAAAGGTGACAGGCTGGCGCTTACAGCAGAAGAACTGATGCGTTCCCGTTACAGCGCCTATGCGATGAAGGAAATCGGATATCTGCTTTCGTCTCTTCATCCCGACCACAGGGCGGACTTTGATGAAAAGACTACCAGAGCGTGGGCTGAAAGCTCTGAATGGCACAAGCTTGAGATAGTTAAGACAATCGGGGGCGGGCCTGAAGACAATGAAGGCAAAGTAGAGTTTGTTGCGACATACACTGAGAAGGGGATCAACAGAGAACACCACGAAATATCAACGTTTAAAAAAGAAGCCGGGACATGGTATCTGGTGAACGGTGAAGTACAGCCGCTCAAACCGGTCATCCGTGCAACTCCCAAAACAGGACGTAATGACCCCTGCCCTTGCGGAAGCGGAATGAAGTTCAAGAAGTGCTGCGGCTGATTGAGCCGTTAATATAACCTGTTTCTACTGAAATGGGAGAGTTTTCGCAGGAATAACCTTTGGAATAGACTTGATGCTCCATTCTGTTTTGCCAACGTTCAAATATTGTAAAATGCACCTGATACACCGCACTTTGGCAAAACCACTAACCATGAGGACTTCGTCCCGAAACTACGCGGAGGAACATCGTAGCGTAAAGACCCGTTCTTTATCGGGTTCACGCTCGAACAAGATGACACACGGCGTTAATTACTTTTGATAATCAATGGCCAATGGCACGACTAGACGAAAATACAGTTTCGCTCTGAAGTATGCACGGCCTGGGAGCGCTCGCGTGGTCAGTCTCACACTAGGCTTCACCTACAAGACAACGGCAATGACAAAAGCCAAAAAGCGATGATTAGCAGAAGAATTATTTAACGATGAGTTCAGCGGGTTCCCCGCTGGAACGATTGGTTGAATTCATTCTATCTAGTGTCAAGGGCGTCCCTTCTCAGTTCTCGACGTCCTCAAGAAAACCTATCCAGTCCGCTGATCTTGTTCGAAGGGAATTTGTGATTATAGTATTCAATCAGCCAGATTTGTTTTTCTCGAAGAGACACTGGAGATATCGAATAGATTTTCGATGTCTCATTAACAAGAGAGAAAGCCGTTACAGAATCGGTTGCAGATAAATAATCAATAAAATATTCGCCGTCATACTCTTTTATCAGCGCTAAGTCAGGTGGAAGTACCTTTTCAGGATATATGTCATCCATTAAATCCCTCGACACGACAATCCTCGGGTACTTCGCAACCTGCCTTTCAAGATTATATGCATCAATCAAGGCATTACTGAAGAGGAACCCTTCTTTGGAAAAGTGTTTCCCATAGGCCAACCCACCTCGGCATAAGATCCCCTCCTGAAGCAGGTC
>DATHCU010000137.1:0-3613 GCA_035319385.1 Thermodesulfovibrionales bacterium | reverse complement strand
ATCTGGGGTGACAGAGTCGATATTCTTCACGACCGAATCCAGCCATTTCGAATAATGGGCGGGCGTCGAATTGGCAATTATCAGCGCGCCGTGCTTCCTTCGCGGGGAATTATCCCAGCTAGGGGTAACACATGGGAAACGCATATAAGCAGCCCTGGGCTTGCCGATCATCCTGTCGACGATTTCCGGGTACTCGTAGATTATGTGTCCGTTCCCAATCTTCTTCCTGCAAGGACCGAGATTTCCCCAGTCAGGTTGAAATTCAACCGCTGCATCGAACCCGAACACAGCCGGATCATAATATTCCGCGGCTATGCTCTCAACCTTGCACAGGTACAATTCCTCGCCCTTCTTTCTTGCCTCCTCGCGCCATATCCGTACGGTCCTTGCCGGATCGGGAAGCCTTTGTGACAGGTATACGAGCATCAGGGGCCTGCCGTTGATCCTGATGTATCGCTTGTCGCGAAATACATTCAGGAGCCATCTGATATGCTCTCTGTCGTCCTCAGGGCTGTATCGCTGCTCTATCAGTATCTCTCCCTGGCGGCCGTCCCACGCGCGCGTCCAGTTTTCATTTGCCCAGCAGAGGCAGAACGGAAAATCGGGCTTTCCAGAAGCAAGCACTTCATCCAAGGGGCGGTTCAGCAGGCGTCTGCCATGGAACCAATAGTGATAGTAGCAAAAGCCGCCGATGCCGTATTCTGCGGCCATGGCAGCCTGCTCTTCCCTGACCTCGGGAAGCCGCAGATCATAAAAACCAAGGTCAGCCGGCAGATGCGGCTGGTAGTGGCCCTCAAAATATGGGACAGCCTTAGCAACGTTCCTCCATTCTGTGAAGCCCTTGCCCCAGTTCGTATCATTTTCAGAAGTGGGATGAAACTGTGGCAGATAGAAGGCGATGGCTCGTACACCCTGTGCGGATTCCTTGTCCGTGCACTGCTCCTCATGCACCGAAATCGCCGATGACTCGCCAGCGGAATCCGGGGAACCGGGACAGGTTTCCTCTGCCGTAAATGGGAAAAGCAGATCTATCTTCTGCCGCGCTGTTTCATTTTTCGGATCTATCGCCAGCACACGGCGATAGAAGACAGCGGCCTCCCTGAAATGCTTCAGAGCAGAGCAAATATGTCCCACCGAAAGCAGAACCTCTACATCGTGTCCGTCCTGATCCAGGAGCTTCATGTATATCTTTACCGCGTCTTCAAACCGGTTCAGCTCCACGCAATAATAATCAGCAAGATTCTTCTGAAAAGTGGCGTTCAGAGGGTCGATATCAACTGCTTGCCTGTAGTGGGAGAAGGCCTTCTCTTTATCCCCAATCTGATAATATAGTACTCCCAGGTCGTTATGGATCAGCGCCTCTCCGGACCCGGAGCCCAGGGCCTGCTCAAGAAGAGAGATAGCCCCTGCGTAGTCTCCTTCGCCTGCTAATCCGTGCATCTTCTCGTAAGTCAGGCGCAGGACTGACGAGCTCTCGGGTTCATCTGCCTCAGGCGTCATCAGCCTCTTCTTTTCATAGAGGTCTTCGTAGAACTGCCTGATGCTGTTAATCTCGTCAGACAGCTCAGGGATAGGGGTATTGAGAGCCCCTTCAGAGAGTGAGTGAACGAGCAACGGATTGTCGATTATGCCCCTCATAGTCTGGGCAAGGGCAACATGGTCACCAATAGGTATCTTCAGACCATTGAACCCCTCTCTAATGATCGACGAACCAAAAAAATCGGTGGATATCACGGGCACCCCGCAATATAGCATCTCCCGTACCACCCTATTGTAGGTATCAAAGTAGGAAGGAACAATACAGACATCGGTCTCGTCCGCGATACGATTCAGGTCTTCCTTTCTGAACGGTCCGTTGAAGAATATCTTCCCGGGATGCTGTCCCTGCAGCCTTCTGAGCCAGGGCACATAACACTCCTCTTGGGGTGTTCCATAGATGCGCAGCTCAAACCCATCTAGCCCGCTCAGGATCTCGAAGGCCTTCAAGACCATATCAATGCCCTTGCTGAACATGATATTGCCGACGAAAGCAAAGCTAATCTTCTCGTCCTTCGCGCTCTTCGCCTTCAGCACGCGTTCATGTGCAAAGCTGAATCCGCGGGGAATGATCCTTATTTTCTCAGCGGGAACAGGCACAAAACGGGTAAAGTGTTCCTTGAACCGCTCTTCCGTAAAGATGACTCCGTCGATATCCGACTCGTAAAGATGCCGGGTGAATGACTTTCGCTCATCGATCTTCCCTTCGACCTCCCGTCTAATTCCGGCATTGTGCGTCTTCATCCGGCTACTCAGAAAACATTCCGCGCATTTCTCGGCCTCCTCCGGCCCGTCGCATAGTGAGCTGTCGAGGCCGGCTGTTATGACGGGATAGTCCCGATGGCATATCTCTTCGTCATTGCAGACGCTCCTTACAACAACGCACCCCGCATCATGAAAACACTCGACAATCCGGGCGGGCATATACACGTAATCATTGATATGGACCACGTCCGGCGAAAACTCCCTCAGGATCTCCTGAATACTCCTCAGATATTGGTCCATAATTCCCGGGTCGATATTGTTCAGAAATGTTCCGGACTTATCCAGGCGCGGAACTTTGTAAACAGTGATATCCGAAACCCTTTCAACCTTGTAGTGTTCTCTTAGCCCCTGTCCGGGAATCAGAACAGCCACTTCCAGCCCCCTCTCCTTCATTCCCAGCGCATGGTTCATGGTTGTTATAGGGGTCCCCGAATGCTCATACGGCGCAATATTGTGATTTACAAAAAGTACCTTTCGAACTCCACGCGGGTTTGCCGGAAGATCGCAGGGTTTGCAGGCCGCCGCGCTTTCGGTAATGGCTGACGGTTCTTCGCTCACGCACTTATGAGCCTTGTCCCTATTAGTGCCTATTGACATGAACTCCCTCAATCTACCAAGGGATATATCTTCAGTGAATCCCGCGGCTATCTTTCTCCTTCCCCCGAGACCCATCTCTTTTCTAAGAGTTGCATCATTTGCCAGACGCACCATATACTCAGCCATCATATCAGTGTCGCCTTCCTTCACCAGGAACCCGGTAACGGCGTGCTCAACCGCCTCCGGAATACCTTCATGAAATGTGGAAACGACCGGAAGACCGCAGGCCGAGGCTTCAAGAATGCCCACCGGAAGACCCTCCGCATTTCCGGTTGCTGGGTCCGTGATTGAATGCTGGGCATATACGCTCGACCGGCATAGCATCTGCAAAACATGCTCGTGTTTCTTCTGACCGTGCATGCGTACAGTGTCCTCCATCCTATTGGCCCGTATGAATCCCTCTATGTCTGCCCTCATAGGGCCGTCACCGACAATATCGAGGGTAATGCCCGGAGCATCTTTGAGCGCTTCGGAGAATGCACGCAGCAGATAAAGAACACCTTTCTTCGGAACGAGCCTGGATACGGTTATGAATCGGCAGGGATTGTCCTCAGGATGCGCGAGCCCGTTCTCGGGCAGGCTCACACCGCACGGAGCAACGGTGATCTTCGCGCCGGGGATGCCGATATCCCTCAGTCTCTGAGCCATGGGCAGTGATACCGCAACCACGCCCGTTGTACGTTGCCCCATCCAACGGTAATAATCGACCATCTCG
>DATHCU010000136.1:0-7433 GCA_035319385.1 Thermodesulfovibrionales bacterium | reverse complement strand
CGACAAGGGAAAACAGCAGCATGATCCCAAGCAGAATCAGTGATATTCTTTTCATCTTTTCCTCCTTCAATTTTCCGGAATTGCATCAAAAAAACCGGTTGACAGATTCATATTTCATGGCGGAGAGGCAGGGATTCGAACCCTGGGTGGAGTTTTACCCCCACAACCGCTTAGCAGGCGGCTGCCTTCGACCGACTCGGCCACCTCTCCACTAAAGATTATTATACTAACAGCTTAAATAGCACTTTGTAAAGAAAACGGCAGGCCGAATTTATGGCTTAAGTCCGTACTTCTGTATCCTGTGGCGAAAAGACCGAAAGGTGAGATTAAGGAGTTTGGCAGCCTCTGTCTTCACTCCGTTAGTCCTTTCAAGGGCCTGAAGAATGTATTTCTTCTCTATCTCCTCGATGACGGAGTCCAGATCCACTCCAGTTTCAGAGAACTCCGGGAGGTCGCCCTTTTCTCCGGCGGTCCCGGCCACAGCTGTTATCTCCGAAGGAAGGTCTGAAGGGGTTATTTCCTGTTTATCCACAAGCAGAGCAACCCGCTCTATTATGTTTTCAAGTTCCCGCACGTTTCCCTTCCAGGGATAATCTATTAACAGCCTCATGGCATTAGTCGATAACCGCTTGGGAGTGTCAGAGGATTTTCTCAAGAAGTGTTCGATGAGCAACGGTATGTCTTCTTTTCTCTCCCGGAGGGGAGGGATGTGAATAGGGAAAACATTCAGCCTGTAGAACAGATCTTCCCTGAACCTGCCTCCTTTAATCTCTTCCCTCAAGTCCTTATTCGTTGCAGAGATTACCCTCACGTCCACCCTCAAGTCAGTCGTGCCTCCCAGTCGCCTGAACGTCCCGTGCTCCAGGACCCTCAGCAGTTTAACCTGGAGATTAATAGGCATCTCTCCTATCTCGTCAAGGAATATGCTGCCGTTGTCCGCTATCTCAAACAGACCCTGCTTGTTTACAGCAGCCCCGGTGAAAGCTCCTCTCATATACCCGAAG
The DNA here is from genome assembly GCA_035319385.1 of Thermodesulfovibrionales bacterium. Taxonomy (GTDB): domain Bacteria; phylum Nitrospirota; class Thermodesulfovibrionia; order Thermodesulfovibrionales; family SM23-35; genus DYFC01. Next base: position 6,429 of record DATHCU010000136.1, on the reverse strand, counting down.
ATCTCGGATTCCAGCAGCCCCTCGGGAAATGCGCCACAGTTTATTGCCACGAAGTTCCTGTTCTTTCTCGCGCTTAAATTATGAAGAGCGCTCGCGACAAGTTCCTTCCCTGATCCGCTCTCGCCGGTGATAAGCACATTGGAATTACTCTGAGCTATCTTGGGTATAAGCCTGAACATCTCCTGCATCTTGGGGCTTTGGCCGATAATGTTCTCCAGGGCATAGGTAGTTTCTACCTTTTGCCTCAGAAGGGAAATCTCCTCGCTCAACCTCTTCTTTTCCAGGGCCTTGCGGACTATCAGACGCATTTCATCAACATTGAAAGGCTTGTTGATATAGTCATAAGCCCCGAGTTTCATCGCCTCGATTGCCGACTCGTTGGTACCAAATGCAGTAACCATAATCACGAGGGTTTCGGGTGAAATCTCTTTAGCCTTCTTGAGGACTTCAAACCCGTCCATGCCCGGCATCTTGATGTCCGTTATGACGAGATCAAAGATGTCCTTTTCGATCTGAGAGGTCCCCTCAATACCGTCGGGCGCCGACACTACTTCGTAGCCCTCGCCGTCGAGCAGTATCTGTAGGACTTCACGCATACTCTTCTCATCTTCCACGATGAGGATCCTCGCTTTATTCTGTTTCATTAGCTTTTGGTAGTATAACCGTAAAGGTTGTCCCAACGCCAGGAACGCTTGCGACGCTCAGATGCCCTTTATGTTCTTCGATGATTCGGTATGCTATGGCCAGGCCGAGTCCCGTGCCCTGTTCTTTCGTTGTAAAGAAAGGGTAGAAGATCTTCTCCATATTCTTCTCTTCTATGCCTGTGCCGTTATCCCTGAAGCTTATTTCCGCATATTCGTCCGAACTCCGTGTGGATATCGTAAGCTCCCCTCCTTTATTCATGGAATCGAAGGCGTTCAGTGTGAGATTCCAGAATACCTGTTTTATCTTCTGGGGATCTGCCTCTACCTCCATCGTTCCTGTGTATTCCTTTTTTACGGTCAGATTGGCTTTGTATTGTTCCATATTTTGAACCAACTGGATCGTCTCATCAAGCAGCACGTGCACGTCAAATCGCATCTGCTCCAATACGCCCGGCCGGGAGTATGTCAGAAAATCAGTAATAATCCTGTTGAGACGGTCCATTTCGTTCAGTGCGATCTTCATAAGTCTCTCTTTCTGATTCACGGGAACGCTATCCTCTTTCAGCATCTGGATAGATCCCTTGAGCGATGCCAGAGGATTTCTGATCTCGTGGGCGATATTGGAGGATAGTTCTCCTATAGTCGCAAGCTTGTCCTTCCTTTGTATTTCCTCTTCCAATTTCTTGATCTTGGTCAGGTCCTGGAAAACCACGATGAACCCCTTTGCGCTGCCGGACAGTCCCTTGAGAACGGATATAGTCAAACCTATCATCTTCTGGGAGCCTTGAACAGTTATGGTTTCTTCCTTGCGCCCTTCTGAAAACGTAAACTTGAAAAAAGGCAGCGCTGTCTCAAGGTTCCGGCCTACCACGGTACTCCTGTCAATTCCGGTTATTCTCTCCGCTCCCCTGTTGAACATTACCACCCTGCCGGTCACATCGGTGGTAAGAAGCCCGCTGGGAAGGCTCTCGATGACTTCCTGGTTAAAAAACTCCAGGTCCCTGATATCGAGGTCCCTCTCTTCAAGTTTCCGTTCCGTCTTTTCGAGACGGGATGAAAGATGCCCGCTGAGGAACGCGGTGAGATAGAAAAAGATTATGTGTATGAACAACTTGTAGAAGTATTCCTTGGCTTCTGTAAAGGAACCGCCGGGAAGCGGCAGGATTCCGTAAAACTGCAGGTTTAGCAGAACCCCGTAAAGAAGGCTGCTGAGAGTCGCAATGACAAAGCCCGCCTTCTTGTTTAAGACAATGCTCGCCGAAAGGATAGTGAGGATCAGTGTGAAGGAATACCAGCTGTCGATCCCGCCCGTAAAAAAGACCAGCACCACTTCGAAGGCCACGTCGCATATCATCTGGAAATATGCAAAACCTGCAAGGTTCTTTATCCTGTCCAGAAGGAGAGCGTAGATGATCGTGAGCAGATAGAGGGATATGATCAGGTAAGTAATCTGGTATAGATAGGGGAATCTTTGCACACCCCAGAAGAAAAAGGTCGAACCGAAGAATAAAGTGACAAAGATGACCCTGAAAGCTATCAGGGTCTTTATCTTCTTCTTCAATCCTTCAGAAAATACCGGGGACATTCAGTTGGCGTCAAGGATGTCTTTTGCTGACAACCGTGCGAGCCGTCGCTTACTTTATCAATGTTATAAGTCTGAAGATCGGCAGATACATGGCTACGACAATGAATCCGACCGATCCGCCCAGGAATACCATGAGCATGGGTTCCATCATTGCTGTGAGATTTGAAACAACGGCATCAACTTCATCATCGTAAAAATCGGCAATCTTCGCGAGCATGGCATCGAGCGCGCCTGTTGATTCTCCTACGGCTATCATATGGGTCACCATCGGAGGGAAGACCTTTGCCTTCGTTATAGGTTCAGCGAGTGTCTTACCTCCCACTACCCCCTTTCTGACATCCATGATGGCGTACTCGATAACTTTATTGCCCGATGTCTTCGCAGTTATCTCAAGGCCGTCGAGTATAGGCACACCGCTGCTCACAAGAGTACCCAGTGTCCTCGTAAACTTAGCCACCGCCACTTTATTGAGCAGCATGCCGAAGATCGGCAGTTTCAGAGCGATCTTGTCTATGGCATGCTTCCCTTTTTCCGTCCTCCTGATCTGTACTATAAAGACGACGAAGGCAACAGCCAATCCAAGGGTGATCAGACCGCCGACACCGGCGATGAAATGGCTCATACCCACGACCATCCTTGTCGGAAGAGGCAGTGTGCCGCCCATAGATGCGAACATCTGTGTGAAAGTCGGCACAACAAAGATCATGATGACAGCAATAACGGCCACGGCAATCGTCGAGACGACCGCAGGATAAACCATCGCGCCCTTGACCTTCTTCTTGAGTTTCATCGCTTTTTCTATGTAGGCCGCAAGCCTGTTCAAAATAGTATCAAGAATACCGCCCGCCTCACCTGCCGCAACCATGTTCACATACAACTCAGAGAATATCCTCGGATGTTTCTTCAACGCATCGGCATAGGTAGCGCCCGACTCCACGTCAGCCTTTACCTGTTGCAGCGTCTTGCTCAGGGTCTTGTTCTCAACCTGTGTTGACAGGATGTCAAGGGCCTGCACCAACGGAAGACCGGCGTCGATCATCGTCGCGAACTGTCTGGTAAAGACGACTATGTCCTTGTCCTTCACTCTTCCGGTTCCGAAACTTATTCCGCCCGGTTTCTTGGTCTTCTCGTTGACAACAGTCGCGACGATATTTCTTCTCCGAAGCTGGGAGATTACATCATCCTTCGATGCGGCGGTCATCTCGCCGGATTCGATCGTTCCCTTTGCCGTCTTGCCGGACCATTGAAATGTCGTAGCCATTAGTGTGTCCTCCCTCTAGCAGGGGCAGCCGGCGCACTTCTCTGAATCATCTGTATCAGTTCGTCAGGCACAGGCGACCTCCCTACTGCATCCTCATAAGTCAAATGTCCTTTGGCATAAAGTTCGAACAGGGACTGGTTCATGGTCTGCATACCGAATTTCGCCTGCCCCGTCTGCATCATGGAATATATCTGATGTATCTTGTCTTCCCTGATCAGGTTTCTGATGGCCGGGTTCGGGACAAGCAATTCAACGGCAAGGACGCGTCCCTGGCCTCCCTTTTTGGCTATTAATTGCTGGGCAAAAATACCCTCCAGAACAAAAGACAGCTGAACACGGATCTGCTCCTGCTGATGGGGCGGAAAGACATCGATTACACGGTTAATAGTCTGAACAGCGGAATTGGTATGGAGAGTGGCAAGAGTGAGGTGCCCCGTTTCAGAAACGGTCAGCGCAGCCTCGATCGTTTCGAGATCTCTCATCTCGCCTATGAGCACCACATCCGGATCCTGTCTCAGGACATAACGCAGGGCCGACTTGAAAGACGCCGTGTCCGCATTCACTTCTCTCTGATTTATAAGACACTTCTTATGGGGATGAAGATACTCTATCGGGTCTTCCACTGTAATAATATGCTCGTATCTTTCGGTGTTTATCCTGTCAATCATGGCAGCAAGAGTAGTGGATTTGCCGCTTCCCGTGGGTCCTGTTACGAGGATAAGTCCGCGGGGTTTGTTGACGAGTTCACCGACAATCTCGGGAAGGCCGAGGTCCTTGAACCCCCTGATCTCGAAGGGGATGGTCCTGAAGGCCCCTGCGACCGCGCCTCTTTGCATGAATATATTGGCCCTGAACCTGCTCAGTCCTTTGACACCGAAAGAGAGATCCAGTTCATTGTTTTCTTCATATTTATGTTTCTGAGCATCGGTCAGAATACTGTAGCACAGGGCCTTCGTCTCTGCCGGCGCAAGCGACGGGTGATCGATACTGACAAGTTTTCCGTCAATCCTCAATCTTGGGGCGCTTCCGGTGGTAATATGCAGATCGGAAGCCCCTTTTTCGATCATCATCTTCAATAAATCATAAAGCGTCGCCATAGCTCACCCCTTTATATTTAGTCTCCAAAAGTAACCCTCATCACCTCTTCTATCGAGGTTACACCTTCTTTCACTTTTGTAAGCCCGCTCATCCTAAGAGTCTTCATCCCAAGTCTGATCGCGGTCTTCTTGAGATCGTCAGACGAGCCTCCCTCAAGGACCATCTCTCTTATCTCGGGCGAGATAGGCATAACTTCATAGAATGCTATTCTTCCCCTGTATCCTGAACCATTGCATGCGGGACATCCCCTGCCCCTATAACACTTTACGGTCTCGACCTCTTCTTCGGAAAACCCAAGGCTCAGGAGGGCCGAGGCAGGCATCTTTTCTTCCTCCTTGCATTCCTGGCATATTTTCCGTGCAAGCCTCTGGGCGATAATGATTATGACAGAGGCTGAAATGAGAAACGGTTCTATGCCCATGTTCAGGAGCCTGCTGATGCTGCTCGGAGCGTCGTTCGTATGGAGAGTACTCAGTACAAGATGACCGGTCAGAGCCGCCTTAACGGCTATTTCAGCAGTCTCGAAGTCACGAATCTCCCCCACAAGTATAATATTGGGCGCCTGTCTTAGGAAAGCCCTGAGTGAGGAAGCAAAAGTGAGACCTATGTCTTCCCTGACCTGCACCTGATTCATGCCCATGAAATTATATTCAACCGGGTCTTCCGCGGTCATGATATTCAGGTCAGGATTGTTGAGATAATTGAGGGCCGAATACAGAGTGGTTGTCTTGCCGCTCCCGGTCGGACCCGTGACGAGTATCATTCCGTACGGTTTGGTCAGAGAACCCAGGAACTTGTTGAGCACATCCTCCTCAAAGCCAAGTTTTGTGAGATCCACCTGCAGGTTTGATTTGTCGAGAATCCTCATTACGGTCTTTTCGCCGAAAAGTGTGGGTAAGATCGAGACGCGGAAATCTATCTCCCTCTTCTTGCCCAGTCTCAGCTTTATTCTGCCGTCCTGAGGCAGTCTCCTCTCTGCGATATCGAGTTTTGACATAATCTTCAGTCTTGAGGTTATCGGGTTCTTTATCTTCACCGGCAGATTCATCGCGTTAAACAGAACGCCATCGACGCGATACCTGACTCTGAGAGAATTTTCATAAGGCTCGATATGAATATCGCTGGCCCCGCCTTTTATAGCATTGATCAATATTCCATTGACAAGCTTCACAATCGGTTCCTCGATCTCGCTCGCATCATAATCATCCTGTTCCGAAAATGTCTCGATGCTGTCCAGCGCATCTCCAACAACCCGATCGAATTCCTCGACATCAACAGTCACACCTTCATCAATAGCAGTTGCACCTTGTTCGTCCTGCAATTCATCATCGTTGAGTGTATAGTCCTTGGCCTGAATTATTTTTGAGGGAGCAGCTTTTTTCGTTGCCACCAATGCGCCCGGCCCTCCCTTATAGTAGGTTGAAATTGCATTGACGACCGCGCTTTCTCCCGCCACCACGACCTCAACATTATATCCTGTCATGAACTTGACATCATCTATAACAAAGACATTCGACGGGTCTGCAGTAGCAATCGTCAACGTAGCGCCCACGCGGGCAACAGGCATGACGAGATGCTTCCTCGCAATTTCGTAAGGTATCAACTTCAGGACCGCAGGGTCTATCTTGTAATCAGAGAGGTTGACCGCAGGAACCCCCCACTGAGTGCTCAGAAACGATACCAGTTTCTCTTCGCTGATATATCCTAGTTTGATCAGATTCGACCCCAGCCTGCCGCCTTCACGTCGCTGGAGAGCGGCTGCTTCTTTCAGTTGGTCCTCCGAAATAATCTCAGAGTTCACCAGCAACTGGCCGAGTTTCAGAGCCATATTATTTCTTTAG
>DATHCU010000135.1:0-15965 GCA_035319385.1 Thermodesulfovibrionales bacterium | reverse complement strand
CACGCTTTGACCCGTGGCGGCCGATATATCGAGCTACTTCACCGCCGCCGGTGGAGTGGCCGACATGAATTGCGTCCTTCAGGTCGAGCGCTTCGACCAGCGCGGCCAAATCATCCGCGTAAGTGTTCATATCGTTTCCGTTCCAGGGCTGACTCGACCGGCCATGTCCCCGGCGGTCATGCGCGATACAGCGATACCCCCGGGAGGCAAGAAAGAACATCTGGTCTTCCCATGCGTCGGCGCTTAAAGGCCAGCCATGGCTGAACACCACGGGCTGTCCGCCGCCCCAATCCTTATAATAGATCTGCGTTCCGTCTTTAGTTATAATCGTACTCATTGTGTTGTCTCCTTTGCACTAGTTGGTGTGGAAGTGAATGGACTGACCTCGTTACGCGGATGTATCCTTCCCCTTGAATGCTTCTTAAGTCATCCTTTAAGCAAAGCATATCACAGGTTAAGAAGTTGTCAATGCGGCTATACTTGACGCAGGACCGTATATTTGCCATTGTTCTTAACAGAAGGAAAGGGCAAGAGAGGCAGAGAAAATGCTCGACCGCTCAGGCTCGATGGAGCAGAGATGTCGTTTTTCAACCTGCATCTTTCTTGGTGACGATACTGCGATTGTCACCTGAAACACGCGTTACAGAAACCTGATATAATGGTGCTGAGTGGAAATGGTAATCAATGGTAAATATGTACTAGCTATCGGAGTTAAACTTTTCAGATGAACAATTGGAATATTCCTGACTGGTTAGAGGTAGAAGTAATAGAGCGAGATAAAAACTGCATTTATTGTCGCATTGAATTTGGGCCATCCAAAGGGACCGGAAAGTCAAAAGCCACATGGGAACACATCGTTAACGACGCCAGAATAATTAACAGGGAAAACATCGCTAGATGCTGTGCTTCATGCAATTCTAGCAAGGGCAATAAGAAGCTTGAGGATTGGCTTGAATCCGATTATTGCAAGACGCGGGGAATCACCAGGGATACAGTCGCTGACGTGGTAAGGAGAGTTCTTGCATCATCGCCAACGATTTGTGACGTGGTGGTCTAACATGGAGGGAACATGTCTACAGCAACGCTAAAGATCTTTCTAGCATTTGGAGACCCAAAACGAGTAAGAATCGCTGAGCTTTCTAACTGGACTGGTAAAGCTGCGTAGGACGGAATCAGGGACGTAGTGTCTTACGTAGCCTAACTGTTGCCAGAGATCGGAATCTGCATAAAGTAACGCGGGCAGGAGGATGAAAGCACAACTTGACAGTAATCTTGCGGGTCTCAATAAAAAGAATGTCGCTTCGGTTGATACTGAGAAAAGAGGGGAAGACATTGTGAAGAAGCTGTCGCAATATATATGAGCGGGAGGGTGGTTAGAGTGATAGGCTACGTAAGCCACTACGTCCCCACCTGACCCTACAGATTGGGAAGAAGATGAACGAATATGGGAGGAAGCTCATACCGTCAAAATATACAATACAGAATGTGAATGAGTACTGGGGATCAAGGAAGTTCTTCGACAGGCATGCAAGATGGGGGGAGTTCAGATGGAACATCGGCGGGGTCCGGTATCTCAATGTCCGAAAATAGTCTGACCAGGAATCGTCATTGCACGATGCGCTTACTACAGTTTCCGCCCAGCAAGCACTGATTTCTTTCCACCGAAGCCGGGTCGCTGCTCTATGGAAAACCCTGCTACGGTGAGACCCCTTCTTACGGCTCCCGCAACCGTAAAGGTTGCGCAGGCGCCGCCTGTCACTGTCTTTTCTCCGATAGCCATGAGAAGCTCGGGCCGCCACATGTCGGGATTCTTCTTTGGTCCGTGCCCGTCCAGAAACCACACGTCACAAGGAATCGTCAGTGCGCGGACCATCTCCAGTGCTTCACCGATCCATAGATTCAGGGTTACACTGCCGAAAGACCGGAGCAAACGCGTCCGCTGCCACCCGGGGCCGGAGATTTCCATGCGGCTGTATGCCTGGACGAGAAGGTCAACAAGCGAGCCCGCCTCCGCCCTGAATCCGGATAGAATGGACTCCATTCGCTCGGATGTGACAGGATGCAGCTCAACGGAATTGTAGGTGACATGTATATCAGGAATGCCGCAACTGTCCAGAAAACCCATGAGGGCAACGAGAAGACGGCCTGCGCCGAAGCCTGTTTCTCCTATATGAAATTCTTTCCTGCCGGGACCTGCGCCGGAAAGGGTCTCCGTGATGCCGGTACCACGAAAGAAGATGTGCTTGGCTTCTTCAATAGCGTCGACCACGTCGAAATAGCGGTCGTCGTAGTGTTCGTTCACAAGATAGGCAGGGATCTTCATAGTCAGATCAAATCCGGCGTGACACTACCAACATCCGATGTCCCTTCATCCCCGATGGGGGTCGTTTTGCAAACCGGCAGTGTGTGTCTGCCTCGAATAGAACAGCTTTAGCAGGCGGTTATCTGCCTCGGCTTCCCGGCTACCTGCAAGTGCTGCAGCTTGTCTTGCTGCAGGAGGTGCAGCCTGATGATGACACCGCTGTGCCTGCCATGGGCCTGTCTGTTCCTGTGGAACAAAAGACAGAGAACTTCTTTCTCACATCCTTTGAACTGCATTTGGGGCAGTTGACTTCCTGGCTTCCGAAGACGAGCTTTTCAAAGCTTTCGCCGCATCCCTTGCATGTATATTCAAAAATCGGCATTTTAAACTCCATTCAGATCAGGGTTAAGCGACGAGGATACGATATGTAGCCGGTCACTCTCACCCGAACCCTATTTTTTATTTTTCGGTACCTTCTCCCAATCCTTAAGAAACTTCGCTATCCCGATGTCCGTCAGAGGGTGCTTAAGTAACTGTATTATAACAGAATAAGGTATAGTAGCGATATGGGCGCCCATCCTTGCCGCGTCTACCACATGCAGAGGATTGCGGATGCTGGCCACTATAACCTCGGTATGAAAGCCGTAGTTCTCGTAGATGTCCAGAATGTCCCCGATGAGATCCATCCCGACATGGCTTATATCGTCAAGTCTTCCGACAAAGGGGCTTACATAGGTGGCTCCTGCCTTGGCAGCGAGCAGGGCCTGGCTTGAGGAGAAGACAAGGGTAACATTGGTCTTGATTCCCATTGCTGAAAGCTTCTTCACTGCCTTTAGCCCTTCTTCTATCATCGGAATCTTTACGACAATATTCTTGTGGATCTTGGCCAGGGATTTTGCCTCTTTGACCATCTCGGGGGCCGTCATCGTCACCGCTTCCGCGCTGACAGGACCGTCGACTATACTACAAATCTCCCTGAAAAGTCTGACAGGATCTTTGCCTTCCTTCGAGATGAGGGACGGGTTGGTCGTAACACCATCGACAACGCCGAGGTCCCAGGCCTTCTTGATTTCTTCGATATTTGCAGTGTCGATAAAGAATTTCATAGTCCACCTTCTAATGAGTGTTTCGGCAGGCCAAAGCCCGTGCCGCAAGAGATACATGGGCCTTTTTCATACGGATGAAGTCAGGCAGTACATTATACTATAAAAACACCTCCTTTTATTGTACAATTGTTATATGAAAAAATTGGTAAACATATTCTGTATTCTCGCTTTTCTCGCAGGTCCTGCGACTGTATCCGCCGACAATTTTGAGGACTTGGTCCAGAAGCTGAACAGCAGCGACAGGGACTCACAGATATCAGCGGTCCAGGAACTCGCCAAGAGACGGGATGAAAAGGCGGTTGAGGCCCTGTTGACTTTTATCTTCACAAAGGCTGAGGACTGGAGGGTCAAGATCAGGGCCATCGGTCTGCTCGGTGAGATTCCGAGCATAGATGTGTCCGACAGGCTGGTTACGGTCTTCAACGACCCCTTTCTGAATGACGAATGTCCAGCGATGAAATGGCATACTGCCGTCGCCCTCGGTCAGAGGTTCAATAAGGGAACGAGGGCTGTAGGCACACTCATAGAGGCCATTTCGTACAACAATCTCCTCATACAGGAAGCGGCCATACAATCTTTGGGAAAAATAGGCGATCCAGCCGCTGTCCCCTATCTCGTTGCGGTCCTGGACGACAGCAGGTTCGCGATAAAATACAATGCGGTGAAGGCCCTTGAAAGTATCGGAAGCAAGGAGGCCCTTCCCTTTTTAAGGACGAGAGCCGGCAAGGAAGAAGACGCCTTTCTGAGGGAAGAGATCCGAAGGACGATAAGAAACATAGGATCGTCCGATTGAAAAGATCACGGAATTGTGGTTATATAGAGGCAATGAACCGTGACGGAAGCAATTCCTAGATGAGCGCCCTCTGGCAGAATATCTTCAGGCTCCGCCAGAACAAAACAGACGAGATAGATGATATCCTTCTGAAGATCCCTATCTTCCAGGACCTCAGGCCGCGCGACCTGAACATTATCAAGCGCATCCTCCATACGAGGGAATATAAGTCCAACGAGAATATTTTCAACGAAGGCGATGTCGGCCTCGGCATGTACATAATTGTCAAAGGCAAGGTCAGAATTGTGTACAGCACTGATTGTCAGGTGCTCGCGGAGTTGGGCGAAGGAGATTTCTTCGGTGAACTCTCACTACTTGATGAATCGCCGAGAAGCGCAGCAGCAATTGCTTCGTCCCAGTGCGTCCTTATGTGCTTCTTCAAGCCGGAACTCCTTGACCTCCTCGAGCGAAACCCGAAACTCGGGAACAAGCTCCTCTTCAAGCTGGCCTGGACCATAGGGGAACGTCTGAAAAGCACGAACGAGCAACTGAAGACATTGGGCGGGTCGGTCCGGCAGGATGAGATCAACAGCTGAAAGACAAATGAAGGACAAGACTCCTTCACTAGTCAGGATGATACTGTTCTTCCTGGCAGCGGCATGTGCAGTTGCCTTTCTTTTTCTGATCCCCGAAGTAGTGAAACTTGTTGTTATTGCTGCCCTCCTGTCGTACATCCTCGACCCCTTGGCAAATCTCCTTGAATCGCGGGGGATGAGCAGGACAAAGGCGACTGTCACGATTTTTCTGGCGTTCGTCACATTGCTTGCTGTCGCATATATATTCTTACTGCCGTTGTTTCTTGAGGAGATGAAGTCTCTCGAGAAAGGCCTAAGCCCCGAGCAGGCCGGCGTAGCTATCGCACGTCTCGAGAGTACGCTCGTCGAGAACCTCTCGTTCGTCGGTGTAAAGAACCTCGATCTGGCAGGCAGGCTGCAAAGCATGATGTCTCACACAGGGGAGTGGCTGCTGTCTCATGTAGTCGATGCTGCCTCGCTGCTTACGAGTATGATCCTTATACCGTTTATAGTCTTCTTCCTGATGAAAGACGGCCGAGAATTCAAAAGGTCCTTTGTCAGCATAGTGCCTAACCGCTATTTTGAGGTCGCCCTGTATCTGCTGTACAAGCTGAATGTGCAGGTGGGTAATTTTCTTCGCGGGCAGTTCATTGACGCGATTATCGTCGGACTCTTGGCGATGTTTGCCCTGTGGATAGTGGGCATCAAGTATTTCTTCCTCATCGGACTGTTCACGGGACTTGCGAATCTCATCCCATATTTTGGACCCCTCGCGGGAGCAGGCCTTGCAGTCGTCCTGTCAATCCTGCAGACCGGCGGATTCGAGATGGCAGTTTATGTCATGCTGGCTTTTACGCTGATAAAGCTCTTCGATGACGCCTTCATACAGCCTCTTGTTGTCGCGAGAAGCGTTGATATGAATCCCCTGAGCGTTCTTCTGGTCATCCTGATCGGCGGGAAACTCTTCGGCATACTCGGCATGTTATTGTCCGTACCGATCGCCGGGTTTATCAAAGTTGTCATCCATGAGACCCTGGCACACTATCAAAGGTACAGGACGGTTTAGTTCTCCGGAAAGGATGTTCAGCTCTTCCTGAGCAGCGCCTCTTCGACAACCTCAATCAGGTGAAGCACCGGCTTGTTCCTGACCTCCCTCGAAAGCTGCAGGATACAGCCCGGACAGGAGGTAATTATCGCCGCGGCATCCGTCTTCTCATACTCCCCGAGGCATTTGCTCAGAAGGGCCTTCGAAAGCCCCTTGTTCGAAAAGCAGAAGAGCCCCGCAAAACCGCAGCACAGGTCTCCGCCCGAATCCAATAGATTAACACCCGTACTTCTTATAATCTCCCTGGGTTCTTTCTTTATACCCAGACCATACTGCAAATGGCAGGGATCATGATAGAGGGCATTAGAGATGAAGGTTGAAGGACCGGACGATGATAACGCATCCAGTTTGCCCATGAAGAATTCCGATATATCGAGCGCATTGTCTATTCCTTTGCCGATGAGCCCGGTATATTCCTTCTTCAGCGTGAGAGTGCAGGTCGGGCAGAGGCTGAGCACGGCCTCCACATTCAGCTTGCTGAAGAGGTCATAGTTTCTGGATGCGCATTTAATGGCCTCTTCTTCCAGTCCAAGAGTCCTCAGAGGTGCTCCGCAGCAGAATTCGCCGCCGGGGAGGACGACCTCGTAGCCGAGCAGATTCAGGACGTTTATCAACGACTCTCCGAGATGAGGATATATGAAATTAATGCTGCACCCGGTAAAGACTGCGACCCTTCCTTTCTTATTCCGCACGGTAACCACATGGGAAGAATCTCTCAACTGGCGGTCAGGCAATTCGGTCTTAAAAGGCAGAAACCCCGTCCTCGAGAGAAAAGGAAAAAGTATGCTCTGGGACATGCTCAGGAGTTTGAATCCGAGTTTAGGCCTATTTACGAAGAATTTCGTCAGTATACGGAGGGACCTTCGCTTCGGATCGTTCCTTTTAAGAATATTCCTGCCGTGATAAATGATTTCTTTGACGTCGACACCAAGCGGACAGAGGCCGGCGCAGGCCCCGCACAAAGTGCAGCTAAAGATCCGGTCGTTCAGGATTTGAGAAGGTGTAAGCCTTCCCGATGAAAGCCCCAGGAGCAGCGAGAGTCTTCCCCTTGCCCCCATCGATTCCATCGACTCTTCCTCATAGATCGGACATGAGGCCTTGCAGCCACCGCAGCGGACGCACTTTTGAAGCTCCTTGATATATTTTTCGCTGTCCATAGGATTTTGGTCGCAGTTGCAGCCTGCGTTTCTTTATCGCTTCACAAGCCGGCTCAACTTCCCGGTTTTGTAACCCTCAAGGTCAATCGACACAAAAGCGTAGCCCAGCCGCTTCAATTTCTTTACAATCATTTCCCTTTTCCGGACATCCAGTAGGGCATCGAGCTCGCCTTTGGCGGTCTCTATCCTTGCCAATGCGCCATGGTCTCTTACACGCACTTCTGTGAAGCCGAGCTCCTTCAGAAAGTCCTCGGACCTCTCTATCCTTTCCAATGCCTCTCTCGTAATTCTTGTGCCGAAGGGTATCCTTGTGGCAAGACAGGGAGAAGAAGGCTTATCCCAGACATCAAGCCCTAGTTTCTTTGCGTGCCTCCTGATATCTCTTTTTGAAAACCCGGCCTCGACGAGGGGACTTCTGACACCGTGTTCGGCTGCGGCCTTCATTCCGGGTCTTATATCTCTTGTGTCGTCAACATTGCTCCCGTCAATCACGAATCCGAGTCTCTCTGAATTTGCGATATTGCCAAGCACCTTAAACTTATTGTCTTTACAAATATAGCACCTCTCCGGCGTATTGTTGAGAAACTTTTCGTTTGAGAGTTCATCGGTCTCAACAATCCTGTGTTCGATGCCTGTATCGCGGGCCGCCCTCTTTGCCGACAGCAATTCGTTCCGGGGCATAATCTCCGAAGCCATTGTAACGGCAACAGCCGGGATACCCGAAAGCTGAAGAGCCTTTAAAAGCAGGGTGCTGTCAACGCCGCCCGAGTAGGCAATAACAGCGCTCTTCATGTCTCTGAGGATATTAACAAGAAGGGTGAATTTGTCCATTAAGCACAATCATCTTTATGTTACTAGCATTGACTGAATCACGTCAAACTCGGAGGGTTGTCGGATGGAAACGCTCGGAGGAAAGGCCTTGACGGGAGATGTTAACGCTGTTCTGAGACGGGTTGGAGTAGGGAGTCCTTATAAAACTGCAACTTCGTAATTTTCCTGATGGAAGCTTCGGCTTTCACGTATGGTCATCTTGACATTGTACCGATTCTCGATATCCTCCACGCTTGCACGCTCTTCATCGGTCAGAAGTTCGGCAACAGAGGGGTGCGCCGTAACAATGATCCTTTCGGCGCCATGCTTCGCGAGCCTTATCGTCTTTCTGAATATCTCGTAGCAGAGCGTCCTCGGAGATTTTACAAAACCCTTGCCCTCACAGTACGGACATGTCTCGCAAAGGGTCCTGCCGAGGCTCTCCCGCACCCGTTTTCTGGTCATCTGTATGAGGCCAAGCTCGGAGATATGGGAGATAGTGTTCTTTGCCCGGTCTTTCTTCATCGCCTCGACAAAGGCATTGAATACCCGGTCCCTGTTCTCATACTTTTCCATATCGATAAAGTCCACGATTATAATGCCGCCCAGATTTCTCAGTCTGATCTGGTAGGCTATCTCCTTCACCGCTTCGAGATTCGTCTTGAGGATAGTATCTTCGAGTTCCTCCTTGCCCACAAACTTTCCGGTGTTCACGTCGATGACCGTCATCGCCTCTGTCTGGTCTATGACGATGTAGCCACCCGATTTCAGCCAGACCTTTCTGCCAAGGGCGCGGGATATATCGAATTCTATGCCGAAGGCATCGAAAATCGGCTCCGTGCCCTCATACAGTTCAATATTGCCGAGCAGTTTCTCGAAATAGTTTCTGACGAAATCCCTGATGCGTTCATATTCATCCGGAGAGTCAACCACCAGCCTCTTCACATCCTGCACCATAAGGTCGCGGACGCTTCTGTAAATGAGGTCGAGATCGCTGTATAGCAGGGACGGGGCCGACACCCTGTCCTTTTTCTTCTGCACATTCTCCCATAGGAGGAAAAGGAAGTCGAGGTCCTTCTTAAGGTCTTCCTCTCCCGACCCCTCGCTCGCGGTTCTGATTATCAGCCCATATCCTTTCGGCCTTATAGTCTCGACGATTGTCCTCAGCCGGGTCCTCTCGGGCTCGTCAGGGATCCTTCTGGATATACCGATATGCTCGACATTGGGCATCAGGACAAGGTATCGGCCGGGGATCGTGACATAGGAGGTGACCCTTGCACCTTTACTGCCGATGGGGTCTTTCGAGACCTGCACAAGGATCTCCTGCCCCTCTTGTATCAATTCTTCGATTGTCATGTCGGGCCGGCTCTTCTTTGTAACTATATCTACAGAATTCAGTTTCTCCTCTTCATCCAGGAAAGGGGCAAACTCATCGAGGCCCGCATGAATGTCGGTTACATAAAGGAAGGCGGCTTTTTCGAGGCCCACATCGACAAAAGCGGATTGCATGCCCGGCAGGATCTTGACGACCTTGCCTTTATAAATGTTGCCGACGAGACTCGCGTCCCTCTTTCTTTCGACGTAAAACTCCACAACCTGGCCGCCGTCGAGAAGGCCGACCCTGATCTCGTCTCGCGTAACATTGATTAGTATTTCACTGTCCATCTCTATACTTTACAATTAATCAACTGCATTTTGCATGTGTCTATCGGTTTTACCCATCCCTTTACCCATCCGAACAGGCCTGTCCTCGTCACAATCAGTTCTTCGATCGGCTTACCGAAGGCAACCGGAAGGATCTCGCCGATCCGCACCTTTCTTTCGCCTCGGTCCGCCAAGACTATCCTTGCCGAATCATCTCCGGCTGTCTCGCCCTCTTCAACCATTTCTCTAAGATTTATATCATATTTTTCTCTTTTTGCAAGTATTTCTTTTTCAGACATGAACGATACAAAAACGGCCGGATTGCCGCCCCTCACCTCGTATTCATAGCACGTTATAAAGCTGTTCAGGGATTCGGCATTTGCAGGCACAGCCGACATGCACTTTATTTCAACTCCCTCCGGTAGGAGGCTGTTCAGAAGGGACGCGTTGAGTGTCAGATCAAAGGGAGGTGTCACCTTCATATCAAAATATTCGCCCAGGCCGGACACTCCCACACCGAGCGGGGGCCCGAACGAGACATCCGGAACAGGGTGGAAGCCCTTTGAATACTCTATCGGAAAACCTGCCCTCTTGATGGCCCTCTGCAACAAGATCATGAGTTCAAGGTGTGACAGGTATCTAAGTACGCCTGCCTTGGAAAATTCAACCCTGATGCGGACGGGCTTAAAACGGTTCCCGAACCCGGCCGGCGATACAGACAGAAGGAGACCTTCGGACGTGGCAGCGGGCAGGGATATTGCGGGCGGTTCTTTCTCTCCGACGCCTTTCAGGTTGTCACACGCAAGTCCGCAATTAAGGCAGAGCTTTCCACAGTCGGAAGAACGTTCCTCCGACATGGCCTTCCGGTTCTCCCTCCACAGAAAGTCTTTGGTTACCCCGACATCTATTATTTCCCAGGGGAGAATATCCGACTTGTCATACTCTTTCTGCGCAAAGTCTTTCACATCCACGCCGGTTGCTTCCATCGCATTTTCCCACCTGCCGAGCTCGAACACGTCTGACCAGCCGTCAAGTCTGCAGCCCAATTCCCAGGCCTTCTCTATCAGGATGGAAAGGCGTTGATCGCCTCTGGAGAAGGCAGCCTCCAGAAGGCTGGTTCGCACATCGTGTCCCTTAAGATGAAATCCCTTCTTAGACAAGGCATTCCTTACCATGTCCTTTCTTCTCTGAAGGTCTTCGGCAGGTGTCTGCCCGCACCACTGAAAAGGTGTGTGGGCCTTTGGAACGAAAGGAGATACGCCTATACTGATATTCACGAATCTCCTGGTGGATTTTCTTGCAATCCTCTGAGCCTTCAGCGCCATCCCGATGATTCCGTCTATATCGTCGTCAGTCTCTGTCGGAAGACCTACCATAAAATAGAGTTTCAGGTTGAGCCAGCCCTCATCAAATAGCGCCCTGAGTGCCTGCTCGTAATCGTCCTCCGTAAAGTCTTTATTGATCACCCTTCTCAGCCTGTCGGTGCCGGCTTCCGGAGCTATTGTGAACCCGGTCTTCCTCACTGTGCGAATCTCCCTGAGCAGATCACGGTTCACCGCGGCAACCCTCAAGGACGGCAGAGAAAGGGCTATATGGTCTTTGGCATATCTGGTATTGAATTCCCCTGCAAGCTGCAACAGGCAACTGTAGTCCCCCGCGCTCAAAGAGGTGAAAGAGACTTCCTCATAACCAGAGCTCTTCAGTGCCTTTTCCGCTATATCCAGCACCTTTTGCGGGCTTCTCTCCCTCACGGGCCTGTAGATCATTCCGGCCTGGCAGAATCTGCATCCCATCGAGCAGCCTCTGGATACCTCGATATTGATCCGGTCGTGTACGATCGACATATAGGGAACAATGGGCTGGTCAGGGTACGGAAGATCATCAAGGGAATTGACGAGTCTCCTCTTAACCTTGCCGCCTCCATCGTCTTTGACATTGCATCCATGGACAAGAGGAACATAAATGCCCTGTATCCGCGACAGAGCCTCAAGAAGGGAGTTTCTGTTGTCTCCGGAAGCTTTCCAAATTCTGCAGGCAGCCAGGATCTCGACTACAGCCTCTTCTCCGTCTCCGATCAGAAAGGCGTCTATGAAAGGAGACATCGGCAACGGGTTAACCGCACAGGGCCCTCCCGCAATTATCAGGGGATAAGCGTCCTTATCGTCCATCCTGTCCTCAGACCTGACAGGAACACCGCCCAAATTCAGCATGTTGAGCACAGTTGTGTAAGAAAGCTCATACTGGAGACTGAACCCCAAAACATCAAACTTATTAAGAGGACGGCCTGACTCCAGAGACGAGAGGAGGCTGCCTTTTGCTTTCATCCCGGCCTCGAGGTCTATCCAGGGTGAGAATACCCTTTCTGCAGACGCAAAAGGAAGGTCGTTTATGATCTTGTAGAGTATCCGAAGTCCGAGGTGTGACATGCCGATTTCATAGACATCCGGGAACGCGAGCGCAACTTTGACAGGCGCATCCTTGAGGACGGCATTCAATTCATGATTGATGTATCTGCTTGGTTTCAGGAAAGACGACAGATTCACAGTTAAGCATACCATCTCAAATGCTTAATAAGCAAGGAAAGCGCCATATTCCGCCTTTTTCAGCAACACCTATTCGGAGACACCTTGTGTTATACTATTTTCGAAATGAATCTTGCGTATGCGATATCGGTAACGGGACCTGGGAGGGCGCGTTCATGCGCGTTCTTGATCCTCCCGGTACTTTTTCTGCTTCTTTCGGTCTCATGCGGCGGCAAATCAGTCGTGAAACCGCCCGAGAGGTTTGATTCCGAGAAAACATTTATTCAGGCAAACGATCTCCTTGAGAAGAAGAGTTATGAAGAGGCACGGGCGTTATTTCTTGAGGTAAAGAACAGGGATTTGACCAAGAAGTATGCCCCTCTGGCGCAATTGAAGATCGCCGACTCTTATGTCAAGGCGGGAGAGCCCGAACTCTCGATCCCTGAGTATCAGAAATTCCTCGACTCATATCCCGAAAACCAGTATGCCTCTTATGCCCAGTATCAGATAGCCATGGTTTATTTTGATCAGATAGAAGGCCCTGAGCGCGGATACAGCGGCGCTGCAAAGGCTCTGGAAGAGTTCGAGAAGCTGAAGAGAATGTATCCCAGAAACCCTTATAAGGAAGATATCGAGCTGAAGATACAAAAGTGCAGGAACATTATCGCCGAATACGAATTCCTCGTCGGAGATTTCTACTATAAGAAGGGGGCATACGGCGCTGCGATCGGAAGGTTCGAGACAATCCTGAAGAAATATCCGGGATACAAGGGCGAAGCTACGGTCCTTTTCCTTATGGGGAAGTCCTATGCAAGCCTCAAGCAGAATGACAAAGCCGCCGAGTATTTTTCCCGCCTCGTGGAGAAATATCCGAACGACAAGCTGGTCAAAGATGCAAAACACGAGCTTACAGTAATCAAAAAGTGAAGCCCAAGAAACAGGCCTCAAGGACTGTCAAAGCACAAGCCCCGAATATCTACTATCCCGCATTCCTAAATCTCGAAGACAAGAAGGCTGTTGTTGTCGGAGGCGGAGAGATCGCAGAAAGAAAGATCCTGGCGCTTCTGGGAACCCGCGCCGAAGTGACCATAGTGAGCCCTGTTGTCACGAAACGCATAGAGCAGGAAACTCGGAAAGGCACGGTCAAACACATAGGCAGGAAATACAGGAAAGGGGACTTGAGGGATGCATTTCTCGTGATAGCTGCAACAGATTGTGAAGACACGAATGAAAGGGTCTCCCGGGACGCGCCTTGCCTGGTCAATGTAGTGGACACACCGCAATTGTGCAACTTCATAGTGCCTTCGACAGTCCGGCGGGGGCCTTTGACCGTTGCGATTTCTACAAGCGGCGTCAGTCCGGCCTTCGCGCGGTCCCTGCGAAGGGATGTGGAGAAGATCTACGGCCGCGAACTCTCCGACTATCTGGCGGCGTTGAGGAAGATACGGGCGCAGGCGATGGCGGCAATTCCGGACAGCAGGAAGAGGACCCGTCTCCTGAAGGCCGTCGCATCCGAAAATATGCTAAAATTGCTTAAAGGGAAAGGGTGCTGCGAAGCAAGGAAAGCCGCTGAAGATTTGCTGAAGAAAAGTCTCTTATAAGTCTGGAGGAGGTCGTCATCGAAATCAGGATCACATTCCCCGGAGGCCAGAAAGTGAACGCCGAGATGAAAGGTTTCACTATTCAGACTGACCAGCCGCCCAAGTACGGAGGAGAGGGATCAGCCCCGTCGCCATTCGACTATTTTCTTTCTTCGATAGGTACCTGTGCCGGGATTTATGTTCTCAAGTTCTGCGAGAAACGCAATATTCCGACAGGGGAGATTTCGCTTGTCCAGCGTCTCGAATATCTGAAGACAGAAGACGACAAGTCATACCTTGACAGGATCGTCCTTGAAATAAACGTTCCCCAGTCTTTTCCGGAGAAATATCGTGCCGCCCTGATAAAGGTGGCTGATCAGTGTGCTGTGAAAAAGACTATAATGAATCCTCCCAAATTCGAGATAAGAACAACGGTAAAATAGGTGCTGTTTAATAGAACATTCGCGATACTGATCTCTCTGGCGCTGTCTTTGTCCTCCCCGGCCGCTGCTCAAAAAAAGAACGAAGTATACTTGAAGTACAGCAGGCATGAAGGCGTCATGCGCGTAGTCCTCGAAGGGGAAGAAACGTTTGTGGGCAAGACACAAGTTGCTGTGTCTGCAGTGCATATCAAAATCGATTTCCCGGATCTTTATCATCTGAACACTCCCGGAACACTTCCTTTCGACGCTGTGCAGAGTGAGAAATCTCTGATGATCAACCCCCGGGAAAAGGGTGAAATAAAGTCTTTCAGGCTATCTCAGCCCGCACGAATCGTGTTTGATGTTCATAGCCCGGACATACACGCAGACAAGCAGGCATCCGTGATCCTTTCGAATTCCTTTGTCCTGGACGCGGGCCACGGAGGATACGAATTCGGGATGACGAGCAAGGATGTGAACGAAAAGGATATAAACCTCCAGGTAGCACAGGATCTGGGGGCTGCCTTGTCCAAAAAGGGCAAGAAGGTCTTCTTCACCCGAAGGGTCGACCAGAACATGTCTCTGGCCGAGAGGATCAGTTTTGCAAATCAGAAGAAGCCGGATGCGTTTATCAGTCTGCACTGTTCGTCCTCAGCCAGTTTTGGCATATACGTCTCGAGGATCGAAGGGCAGGCCTCGAACGAGATGCTTGACGCATTCAGTCTTGCTATGCGACAAAAGAGGTATCTGGAAAAAAGTAAGGCGCTTGCCGAAAGCATAGGCAAGGCTTTTAAGGAGGAATTCAAGTCCGAGGTTGTGAGGAGGGACCTGCCTCTTCCGGTCCTCAATTCTGTAAGTTCAGCAGCGGTCCTGATCGAGATCCCATCCCCCGGAACAGTGGTTTATGATCAGAAGATGAGGACGAGAGTCGTTAATGCGATCGCAAAAGGGTTAGCGCTATATGGTCAATAAGGCGCGGGAAACGGAAAATCATCATATTCGGTTAGATGAACACTAAGAAGGTTCTTGGCATAATATTGCTGGTGAGTCTCTTTCTGGGGGGGGTCATTGGAGGGTATTTCTACTTCTCCAGGGTTGCCTCTAACGGAAAATCGCAGGCTGAGAACGAAGGGATGTCCCAGAAGCCGGAGGACCTTTTTTCTCTGAGAATCTATTATCCTGTCAGAGACCACCTGCAGGTCGAAGAGCGGAGACTGCCCCGGAGAACCGCTCCCCTGGCGATTGCCGAGGCAACGGTCGAACAGTATCTGAAGGGACCAGTGGATTCAAAAACATCGAGTATTCCGAGGGACACCAAGATCCTTGGCATCTACAAGGGCGCCGACAGAATTCTCTATGTGGACCTGTCGGATGATCTTCGGAGAAACTTCTCGGGGGATGCCCTGACAGAATTCTTATTGCTTAAGGGATTGTACCAGAGTATCATCGCAAATGTGGAAGACGTTGCGGATGTGAAGGTGTTGATAGAAGGGAAAGAGCTTGAGACCCTCGGTGGGCACCTCTATCTTATGTATCCTCTCAAGGATATCGTCTCAACTAATTTATAATAAGAGTTTACGGGTTTGCCGAGTTTGAACGGTTGATCAGCGCTTGCCCGCATTATGTGCGGGATGTGAAACATCGTAGCAGGTGCAGTATCTGCCCTGAGAGTATTGAATGCCGACGGACAATGCGGCTAAATAGAGTCTGTCCATAGAGTAGTATTTTGTCATTATCCGGTTTGACCGGATAATCCAGACGCATTGAAAAATACTGGATTCCCCGATCGAGTCGGGGAATGACGGGTTGAACAGCAATTTATGGACAGACTCTGAATAACAGCGGAGCTAGTGGTATTAATTGAAACGGAAATGGAAAGCATGGAGATGAAGGACAGACCTATCGGCATTTTTGACTCAGGGATAGGGGGCCTGACCGTCCTCAAGGAGATGATAAGGATTACCCCTGAT
>DATHCU010000134.1:0-4945 GCA_035319385.1 Thermodesulfovibrionales bacterium | reverse complement strand
TGAGCTCTGATAATGCCTCCGCTCTGATATCTCACATTCCATTCACAATGAGGGTTAATTTATAGCATCCCTGAAGACCTTGCCGGCGGTGAACTTCGGGACCTTGGAAGCCTTGATCGATATGGTCTCGCCTGTGCGCGGGTTTCTGCCCTTGCGCGCCTTCCTCTCGGCAAGCGAGAAAGTGCCGAATCCCAGGAGGGCAACCTTGTTGCCTTTCTTGAGGGTCTTTTCTATTCCATCAATAAGTGCTTCAAGTGTTTTTGCCGCAGCGGACTTCACGATGTCCGCATCCGCAGACATCTTTTCTATCAATTCTGCCTTCGTCATTGCTTCTCCTTATGCTTGTCCGGGCATTCTGTACTGCGATTTCTGAAGGTCTCCTGCGGGCAGCAAATGTAAATCGTTCATGTCGCCGTTACACAGATGAAGCCTGCTGAGTCTTTGATCAGCGCAAATACGTCCTTCCATATATATCGACGCAAACCTCTTCGATGTAGTCATAGTCTATGAAACAGGCGGCGCATTCCCCTTCGCATGCCGAGTATACCTGATTGCAGGCATTTGCCGCCCCCCTTACCCTGAGTACATTTATGTTGCCGACGTACTGATTGTTTCTGTAGCAGGATATCGAGATGCTATCTGCAGCAAAAGCCGCTTCCTGTACGACAAAGACAGCGGAGAACAGAATGCATGCCGATATGAGGGCTCCAGCCAAAGCAATTCTTGTTGGGATTATGTTGCCTGCCACGGATTACTTTCCTCCTGTCTTTCCGGGAAGAAGCAATTCAGGATGGACATACAAGACCGGATCACTCCTTCTCTTCCTTTATCTTTTCCTTGACGATTTCGCATCTCTCCCGGCATTGCTCCGAGAGTTCCTTGTTGTGTTCCCGTAAGCATTTTGCTACGCGGCCTCCGCCCGGTTTAATGCCTTTACAGAAATTCTCTATGTCTCCCGCGCAATGACCCCTCAAGTCCTCAATCTTCTTGTTTAGTTCCTCCACTTTTCTTCTGCACTCTGCGGATAAGTCGCCCTCATGGTCTTTCAGGCACCCGACGATATGACCCTCGCATGGTTTTACATCCTTGCAGAATTTCTCGATATCCTCAACACAGGGTTGTATTGGTTCCGCACGGACATCTTGAACCGCCCCCAGGCCCAGAAAGAAAGTTGCGAGCATCGGAATCAAGATGCGTAGCGCATAATCAAAGCATCCGTCAATCGTCTTCATTTTTCCTCCTCAGTCGGTCGCGGACGCTATGCAGCAGAGACGGTCTGTCCCGGCCAGATGTATCCTCATCCATGATCGGCTCATATACTCAAAATATCACTTCCAAGAGAAATGTCAAGGTGCCCTCGGAAATCCTGTGGCTTGAATTTCACGGGCCATGTACTAAGATTAATGAAATAGGCATAATCGATAAATTTGACGTATTTTCGGCAGGCATCCGTGCCCGCGGGTAAGTTGGAGGTGGTATCGTTCATGATCCTCGAAATGCACTGTCACACGTCTGATCATTCGGGCTGCAGCAATGTCACCGCTGCCGAGGTGGTACAGCGCAACTTTGACATCGGCCTTCACGGCACCGTGCTCACGGACCATCATTATCTCTGGACACCGGAAGAAATCGTGATCTTAAGGCGCAAGCTCGAAGTCCCTGATTACTACTTAATCCTGGCCGGTCAGGAAGTCGCCACTCCGGAATTAGGAGATGTCCTTGTCTACGGCGCAACCGCCTCGATCGAAAAGGGCACTTGCCTGCAGAGTATAAGAAATAGTTTCCCGGATGCCGCAATAATCTGGGCGCATCCCTATAGGCATGAAAACGGCCCGAGCCGCGATGAGTTATTCAATCCCTGCATCAATGGCATCGAGATCTTCAACTCGAACCATACGGTTGCGGAAAGCAGCAGGGGGTTGCGTGACTGGCACAGCCTCAAGTTTAATGCCATCGCGGGAACCGATACCCACGCTTTGAGTTATGCCGGACTCTATCCGACTATCTTCGATCATCCTGTTTCGACCATAGCAGAACTGGCCACAGAGATCAGGGCAGGCCGCTGCCGCCCCTTCTTTGAGGAGATCCCCCACTCAGGTTCGAGCAGCACCCGCGTGACGGAAATAAACGTGGGAACCGGAAAGAGCAAGGACATCCGGGAAAAATACGTTATCAAAAAACACAAGGACCTCAAAGCGTGGCGCTCGGCCGCAAGGACAACGCACATAATGGAGGAGATATACCTTCACGGATTCGACGGAGGGAAATTCCGCATCCCAAAGCCTCTCGGCAGCGATCGTGAAAGCCTTACCGTTATCGAACAGGGGATCAAGGGCAAAACCCTTTTCGAGGCGCTTGTTGAATCAGGCCCCAGTGAGGCAGTGAATTGTCTTGAGATGGCGGCCGAATGGCTGGCGCGCCTCCATAACTGCGGGCTGCAGATTACCCCGCCCGATGAGTTCTTTTCGAATGAAACCCTTCGTATGGAGCTGTACGTCTCGGCCTTTTACAGACTAAACCATCCGCAGACCCGAAAGGCGCAGGAGATTATGGATAAGGTCATTGAGACCGAGAAGACACTTTATTACGGGCGCCCGGAGAAGCTGGTGCAGGGGCACGGAGATTTTCATCCTAAAAACATCTTCATCGGGCAGGAGTCCGATGATCCGTCCTCCGGATTTGTCGCGGCTATTGATTTCGGAAGCTCCTATGCAATGCCGCCTGCCTTTGATGTGGGGACGTTCCTTGCCCAGTTCCGGAATCAATTCCACGAGAAACGAGAGGTCTTCGCCAAGGTGTCGGAAGACGTCTTTCTCGCGAAATATATGAACGACGCCCGGCAACTGGACGAAGACTTCCTGCGGCAGGTCGAACTCTTCAGCGCGCGCACGAGCCTCAGTATAGGCTACTATCTTATGAAGGTCGGTCTGGGGGAGAGCGAAAATCTCTGGCGGGTGCTTGTGGAGGCTGAGCACCGGCTGGCACGCCTCTCGATCTGAAACCGGGGATAACAACCTGGCGCATTGCGATCCGGATGAAGAATATTAACATGCCTAATTTGTCCCATTTTTTTTCAGGAATTGGGTTGGGGGACATATCCAGAGTGTACAGGATATTCGCCCCGAGTCTGAAGACGTACTGGAAGCAATTCGTCCTCGCATACCTGGCTCTTTTCGCGGCGATGATCATGAATCTTCTCAAGCCCTGGCCCCTTAAGATCATCTTCGATTATGTCCTTCTGGACAAGCCGATGCCACATTGGATCGTATTTCTGGACTCCCTGGCGGGCCATCACAGGCTGACACTGTTGGCTCTCTCATCCGCGGGAATTGTGGGAATATTCTTTCTCGAGGGGTTCTTTACCTTTACCCGGAAATACTTCATGGGTGGAGCCGGCGAAAGGACAATAAACGACATACGGCAGGAGGTTTACGGTCGGCTTCAGATGCTTGAAAGCGGTACGGGCAGGCCCGGAGATTTCATTGTGCGTCTTACCTCTGACATCGATTCCCTGAAACTCCTGCTCACCCAGCATATTCAAACCCTGGTGAACTATATATTAACATTTGCAGGCATTGGTATTACCATGCTCCTGATGGATTGGCGGCTCACCCTGTGGGCCCTTGCGGTGGCGCCGCCGTTGTATGTCATATCGCTGTATTTTTCCGTCAAGGTTGCCGAGCTGACACTGAAGAAACGCAACAAGGAGAGTGAAGTGGCATCCCTGGTACAGGAAACACTGACCTCCAAAGAGGTTGTGCAGGCCTTTGCCCGCGAAGAGCAGGAGAAGAAGCGTTTCGCAGAGGAGAGCGAGGAGAGCCTTGACGCCACACTGGAGAAGATGAAAGTCAGCAAGGGCTTTGCAAGGACGGTGGACGTAATAATAGCTATCGGCACGGCGCTGGTAGTTTATCTTGGGACCAGGCGCGCCCTTGCCGGATACATTACTCCGGGGGACCTAATAGTATTCATCTCGTATCTCAGGGACCTCTACAGGCCCGTGGGCGGACTTTCCGAATTGATCATCGACTTCAGCGGTTCGCTTGTGTGCGGGAAACGGGTTGCGGAACTAGTGGAGAAGAAGCTCAGCGTTGTGGAGGCTCCTGACGCTATAGAAGCTCCCCTTTTCAAAGGCGAGGTGGTCTTTGAAAACGTAGCTTTTGGTTATGAGCCCGGCGTGCCCGTTCTGGAGGATCTTTCTTTTAGCGCGCGACCCGGGGAGATGATCGCCCTGGTCGGTTTGAGCGGAACCGGGAAGTCCACAGTTGTGAACCTTCTTTTGAGATTCCATGACCCATGGAAGGGCCGGATCATGATAGACGGGCAGGATATCCGAAGGTATACGCTCAAATCACTTCGCGAGCAGATAAGCGTGCTGCTTCAGGAGCCGCTGCTATTTGGAAGGAGCATCCGGGAGAACATCGCTTACGGTAAACCCGAGGCGGGCTTGAAAGAGGTAGTGGCTGCAGCGAAGGCTGCACAGGCCCATGACTTCATTATGCGGTTTTCAAACGGATACGACACCTCTCTCAAAGAGAGTGGCGCCAACCTTTCCTTCGGACAGAGACAGCGGATTGCGCTGGCCCGGGCGATCTTGAAGAACGCTCCTATTTTTGTGTTCGATGAGCCGACAACGGGACTTGATGCGGAGACAGAGGCGAGGCTGAATGAGATTCTGAACCACATGACGAGAGAGAGAACCACGTTCGTCGTGGCCCATCGCTTTTCCACCATTATGAGGGCCGATCTTATCCTGCTGATCGAGGAGGGGCGGATAATTGCTAGGGGAACTCATCAACAGCTCCTGGCCGCCAGCGACCGGTACCGGCGTCTCTATGAACTTCAGAGTATCGAGCCTTCGCGGAATCCCTGACCGGAATTGTGCCTACGCTCATCGCTGTCCAAAATATTGTTGGAAAGTCAGATGACTCGATTCCCTGATGAA
>DATHCU010000133.1:0-6635 GCA_035319385.1 Thermodesulfovibrionales bacterium | reverse complement strand
AGGATGACGGAGTTGTTCAGGGGTGAAAACAAAAGGCAGAGACTTGGCCTGCCCATGTTGAATATAAAAATCTGAATAAAAATCACCACATTTCTGCCCAGTATTATGAACAGAATGTGCGATATTGAAGCAAATGCAGTGCGAGAGTTCATTCTCGATCCCGACCAGACAATATCGGCTCTGACTGTCAGAAATTCATGAATAAGCGGGTAAATGTCTTTAAGAAGTCTTATAGCAATGGGAAATTCTTATGTAGATGATCTGTGTCAGCCTTCATAATATCGGGGTGTAATCTTCTTGCGGCCAGCGGCCCGCTGGTATACTTCGTTGGGATAGCCAAGCGCGATAACCGAATGAATCTCTTCCTCCGCGGGAATCCCGACGGACCTCTGGATAGAAGAATCTCTTTTCATCGCACTGACGGCAAATCCGATAAGGCAGGATCCGAGGCCCATACTGTGGGCTCCAAGCAGGATATTCTGCGTAGCCAGCAGGGCATCCTCGACAGGGCAGCTCGCTCCCGGTTTTGAGCCTACGAGTATGGCAGCCGTGCTGCCGTGCAAGAGCCTGTCCTTGCCCGCCCCATACCATTCTTCAAGCGCCTCCTTCACCAGTCTGTAATAACGTCGGTAATAGGCGTCCAGTTCGCCCTTGCCCAACATCTTAAGGACCAAGCGAAGCAGTGAATTCCCGGCAGTCTGATTCAATCGTTTGAAGTACGAAGCCACATGACCCGCATAAGCTACAATCGCCTCCCTTGTCGGCAAGATTGTGAAGGTCCAGGATTGACTGTTCGTACCGGATGGAGCGGTGATGGCGATTTTCACAAGGTCTTCCAGCACAGCTCGCTCGACCGGTCTGGCAATAAAGTTGCGGCAGGAACGCCGCGAGGACATCAGCTGTACCAGAAGCGATGTGTCGTATTTCCCGTACGGAAGCCACTGCTTCCCTGACCCGAAAGTCCTGAACTCCGACATATTCCGGTCGATTGCCTTGACCCTGATCGCATTCTGGGGGCAGACAGCCTCACAATGGCCGCAAGAGATAGATTTTTCTCCCGAAGCAAGCGCCTTTCCCTCAACAAGAGAGAGAGTTCCCGTAGGGCATACCGTAGTGCACAGGCCGCAGCCGATGCAAAGATCTCTGTCAATCTCTATGCCTGTTTCGTCCATTTTAGGAATCCCTCTCAAGGGGAATTATTTAAAAGCTGAACAAAAAAGGGCGAGATAAGAATCCCGCCCCGAGATACGAAACATAAGACTACTGAAGAGGTCCATAGGCGATATTATTATTGTTCTCGTCAGATTCAACCACTGCACTATTCGCGTCGACCACGGCAATTATGTATTTGCCCGACAATGGCGCTCCGGCAGCAAAGGTGTGATTAAAGGTCTTCGGAATTACAGTGCCGGCAATGATCTTTCCTACAGAAACACTTTTGAGGGAGGTATCTCCTCCATCGAAGACATCGTCGTCCGAGAGATAATACTTGACGACCGCCGCTTCTGCATCTCCTTCTCCGATGTTCTGAATGATAAACGTCCCTTTGATCGAACACTGCGCGCCCTTGGATGTATCTTTACAGGTCTCGGTCACGGATGTCCATTCGCCCGTAAGATCAGGAACGGACACGGTATCCGAATATGACTGGAGAAGCGTGCCTGACGCTCCGGCAGCGACAAAACTGTCCGCACCGAATACCACTGCGCTAAGGTTATTGGTAGTCGCTGATATCCTCTTGGTCCATGTTCCACCAGTCGGCGAAGTCAGCACAAGACCCCGATCACCGACAGCCACATAGGTTTCGTCACCAAAGGTCACCCCTGTAAGCGGGTCAGTTGTCCCAGATGTCTTCCTGCTCCATTTTGCCCCATTTCCGGATGAGGTCAGTATGACCCCTTTGTCTCCAACAGCTACGAACTTTTGAGAGCCAAAAACTACACCTTTGAGCTGTGCAGTCCCTGCTGATCTCGGCGTCCATGAGACACCATCCGAGGAAGTCAGAATCGTCTTGTCGCCGACAACCGCAAAAGTACTGTTACCAAAGGCTATCCCGTAAAGGTCAAGGGTTGCACCCTGCTCCGGAGTCCACGCCGTTCCGTCAGAGGAAATCAGGATAGTCCCGCCATTTCCGATTGCAACGAACGTCCCGTTGCCGAAGGCTATCCCGTGGAGAGTCGCTGCAGTCACTGGAACGCCGGGGACCCAGGTCGCTCCGTCCGAAGAAGTCGCGATGGCTCCATCGGCTCCAACGGCAACAAAAATGCCGTTGCCATACGCGACACCGTTCAGGGTATCGGTAAGTACGGGATCCACATCCGTCCAGGATTTCCCATCCGGAGAAGTCGAAACACTACCCCGTTCGCCCGCCGCAACAAAAACACTGCCATTGTACGCAACTCCTTTGAAGGCGTCATTATTGCCCGAAATAACTCCGGTCCATGTGGAGCCGTCCTGTGAAGTCAGGATTGTGCCTCCGGACCCTACAACTGCGTAATTGTTCGCCCCGGACGCAATGCCGAGCAGATTGCGGGAAGTGCCTGAGGTGACAGGCGTCCACGTTGTTCCATCGGGGGAAGTCAACATGGTCCCTGAAGCTCCCACGGTGAAGAACGCGTTGTTTCTAAATGTTACGTCTACCAGATGATTAAGAGTCCCCGAAGACCTTGGAGTCCAGGTTATTCCATCGAAAGAAGTCAGGATCGTGCCTTCCATATTGTTCCCTTCTGTCGCCCCTTCTCCCACAGCCACAAAGATTGATCCTGCTGAATCACTGGTAACGCCGTAGAGAGCCTGGTGAGTGCCGGAGGCCCTTTTGGTCCACTTTATACCATCTGGGGATGTCAGGATAGTGCCGTTCTCACCTGCCGCTATAAAGACAATGTTGTTTGCGGAAGCGGGAAAGGCCCTCACCCTGAAAAGCGCATATGTCGTATTTGACGTTCTCTTGGTCCACGTTACCCCATCAGTCGAGGACAAGATTGTGCCATTGTTTCCCACAGCAACAAACCTGTTATCCCCGTATGCGACGTCATATAGGATATGCGGCACGCCGGAGGTCCTGGTTATCCAGTTCGCAGCATCAGTAGAGGTCAGGATTGCACCGTTGTTCCCCACGGCTACAAATGTTCCATTACCGTTATGCGTCACGCCGCTGAGCAGATTATTTGTCGGAGATATCGCAAGAGTCCATGCAGCGCCATCAGCGGAGGTCAGAATAGACCCCTTGTCTCCCACCGCAACATAGACGCCCTTGGCATCACTATATGTGATTCCGAATAGCGTATTCCCTTGGGGCACAGGATGCCTCCAGTGCCATAGATCTAGTGACGCAACAGAGAACTGCGGCAAAAAGAGTAACAGTCCAATTGCTGCCAGAATACAATTAAAAAATGTCTTTCTTCTCATCTCATGCACCCCTTCTTCTTTCGATACTTGTGAGAGTCGTCCAAAACAGAATGTATTATACTACAAACGCTTAATCCCGATGTTTCCTCATGCGCCCTGGGCGCCATGCCCTTATCGTGCGCCTTTCTTGCCACCATGGTTCTTCCTGGCCGGATCATGAAATCACGACATATCAAAGCCTGTGGCTTTCATGCCAACCTTGAATAAGCCTTGCATTTTGCTACACTGAATTCAAGGATACACTTATTACGCAGCCCCGAAAGGGAAGGAGGACATATGAGAAAGGTTGTGAGTTTGGGTTTGGTTATGATAATGTTTGTGATGTGCAGTGGATGCATCTGGTGGCACGAACGCGAAGGGCACGAGCGTGAAGGATATGGAGAACATGAGCGTGGGGGACACGGAGAGCATGAACGAGGCTGGCACGGCGAGGGTGATCGTTATTAGACGCTTTTATAGTAAATGATGGACGCAGAGAAGAGAGATTTCGACAGTGAGGCGGCCACATGGGATGAGGAACCGACACGTGTAAGGCTGGCAAATGATGTCGCTGAAGCAATACTGGGCCAGATCACTTTGACCCCTGACATGGATGTACTGGATTTTGGCTGCGGCACAGGTCTCGTGACCCTTCGGCTGCAGCCGTCGGTCCGGTCGATAACCGGCGTTGACAGTTCTCAGGGGATGATCGACGTGCTCAAGGCAAAGATATCGAGACTGCAGCTTCCGAATGTAAAGGCAATAAAGATTGACCCGGACAAGGGTGATTTTCCAGTAGGCGCTTACCATCTTGTTCTGAGCAGCATGACCCTTCATCATGTAAAGAAAATCGAACCCTTGCTGCAACACCTTTATGGGCTGATAGTTCCCACGGGTTACATCAGCATTGCGGATCTGGACCCCGAAGACGGCCGGTTCCATGATAATAATAAGGGAATTTTCCACTTTGGTTTTGACAGGGGTGAACTGCGCCGCACCTTAACAGAAAGCGGATTTTCGGATATACGCGACACAACAGCATCTGAGGTGGTGAAGCCCCAACCGGAGGGAGAGATGAAAAGGTTTACGATCTTTCTGATGACCGGCCGCAGGATGTAGAATTTCCCGCTGAAGAGCCCGCCTGCATCTTACTCGTGGCGACTCACGCCGGACCGCCTTCGGCGTCTCCTCCGGCTTCTAATTAATTCTTTTTTATATTATACTCTATGCTAATTCATTTAATGACTTGACCTAAGATACGAAATCATCATTACGCAAAGGAGGTGATATTCACAACGCAGCAGATCTTGATTCATGTTTTATAAATCATTCTTTATGAAGGAGGAAGTAGAATGAACAAAAGGATATCATCCATTCTGATCGCACTGTCAATTCTGGCATTGAGCCTTCTGGCCGGATGTTCAGGATATGTTTATGAACTTAAAAGAGGCGTCGGGTTCCATCCTGTTGAACTTGTTAATGCCGAGAAAGCCATAGCAGAAGCCCAGAAGGCGGGAAAAGACAAGCAATGCCCAAGGGAATTCGCGGAAGCAAAGGCGCTCCAGGACAAGGCGTGGGACGTCTACTGGTCATGCAGAACTAAGGAGGCTATAGAAATAGCCAAAGACGCAATAAAGAAGACCAACGCACTTTGCCCGCCCCCGCCTAAGCCCGCACCTAAGGTAATCGACAAGATGACTCTGCTCCTGCACTTTGATTTCGACAAATCTGTCATAAAAGATGTTGACAAACCGCGGTTGAAGGAGGCGATAGAGTTTATCCACAAATATCCGAAAGCCGCTGTGAAGATTGAAGGACACACTGACAGCATCGGAACAGAAAAATACAATCAGGCACTTTCCGAAAGGAGAGCGGCCGCGGTCGAAAACTATATCATTAAAGAAGACGGCATCAGCAAATCAAAAATATCATCAGCAGGGTACGGCGAGACAAAACCCGTGGCCTCCAATAAGACTAAAGAGGGACGGGCCAAGAACAGACGTGTTGACGTTCTTATCCTTTCCGATTAACTGATAGACAGATATTCAACCAAGAAAGGGCATGGTACTACACCGTGCCCTTTCATTGTGCCCTCCTGAGACGCGGTGCATGCGTCCCACCCCGATGATAGACTGCAAATCATTTTCCGGGTAAGATAATAATATGTCGGTCCAAATCCTCGATAAGGACATAGAGATCCCCTTCCCGCATTTCCTGATCCTGAAGGCATCCGCGGGTTCAGGCAAGACCTATGCCCTTACGGAGCGGTTCGTCCAGTTTATCCTTTCAGAAAAGCTGCACCACAGCAGTTTGAGAAATATTGTGGCGGTAACATTCTCGAACAACGCTGCCAAGGAGATGAAGGAGAGGGTCCTGACTTGGCTGAAATCGGCCTGTCTTGAAGAACCGAAAGCCATGACCGCACTATCCGGCATAATCTCCCTCGACCCTGAGCGCACGAAAGAAAGAGCTTGCGGGTTAGTGGAAGAAATCCTCGACAACTATTCTGATTTTCAGGTGAAGACAATAGACAGTTTTATGACGACCGTATTCAAAGCCTCTGCGATCGATTTCGGATACAATCCTGAATTCGATATTCTCATGGACACCGGCGCGCTGATGGATTATTCTTTCAACCTCTTTCTGAGGACTGTCAGGGAGGGGACACCGGAAGCCGGACTCTTCGAGGAGATTATCTGCGGGATACTCGAACAGAAAAGACAGGATGCCTCGTTCCCCTGGGACCCATCGAAGCTGCTCCTTGACGAGATGAGGAAGATCTACGGGAAACTCTCATCAGCGGGCAGGAAAGCAAAGATAGAAGACTGTTCGGAAGAGATCGAAAGAGTCAAGGAGAAGATCAGATCGGAAGTCGAAGAACTGCAACATATGGTCTCGGAATCAGGCCTGGCGCTGAATAGGAATTCCGCGTACCCTTCCGTTCTCGACGCTGTATCCCAAAACAGGTTTTCCGACCTGCCGGGTAAACCCCTTAAGAACCCTCCGGTGAACAAACCTGATAAGAAGCAGCCGGCCATGCGGACACTCTATGACATGACAGCGGACAAATGGAGCGTGGTCGTTTCGCTGATCAGTGTTTACACCTCTTTCCATGCGCGCAGCTATTACACTCCCTACCTGAGGATGTACGATATATTTCGCGAAAAGATCGAGACGATGAAGAGACAACAGGGCAAGGTATTTATTGCAGATATCAATCGATATCTCGCTGAATATCTTGTGTCGGA
>DATHCU010000132.1:0-4565 GCA_035319385.1 Thermodesulfovibrionales bacterium | reverse complement strand
GAGATGCTGCGGCTTCAGGATGAAGGCGCTCATAACATCAATTTTGTTTCACCATCACATATGATTTTTCAGATGGCAGCTGCCATTCAATTGGCAAAACGAAACGGGCTTGTTGTGCCGGTTCTGTATAACTCCAATGGTTATGATTCCGTGGATGCTCTCCGGCAGATCAGGGGGCTTGTGGATATTTATGTTCCGGATATCAAATATATGGAAAATGGACTCGGGAAAAAGTTTTCCAATGTAGACGATTATGGCGATATCGTTCCCGGCGTCCTCATGGAAATGCTGAATCAGGTGGGCCATCTGGTTATTGGTCACGACGGCCTCGCTGTGCGCGGATTGCTGGTCCGTCATCTTGTATTGCCCGGCAACCTTGAGAACAGTCGGCAATGCCTCGCTTTTCTGGCGGACCTGACTCCGGATATTCACGTCAGCATCATGTCGCAGTATTCTCCACAATATAAAGCATGTGATTTCCCGGAGATAAACCGGACCCTGACAGAAGACGAATACGACGAGATTACGGACTATGCGCTTGAACTGAGGCTGGAGAACGCTTTTATACAGAAACTCGAAAGTCAGGACTCTTACCTGCCTGATTTCGATCGGGAAAGGCCTTTTGACCAGCCTTCATTTGTCTCAGGTGACCCCACTCTGATGCACCGCGAACGCAACGAGGGTGGTAGCAGAGACAAGTAGTGCCGACTACGAGACGGCTGAATGATTTCATGATGCGGAGAGGATCCTTTGATCGTTGGTATAGATATTGAAGCTCTCTCCCCTGGCAAATCCGACGAGCGTCATCCCGGATTTCTCGGCTATCTGAATCGCAAGTTCGGTCGCTGCTGCGCGGCTTGCAAGAATCGGGACCTGCCATCGTGCGCATTTCGAGACAATCTCCGATGAGATTCGGCAGCTTACGAGCATTACTTTTCCGCGAAAGGGCATGTCATTAAGGACGGCGTGTCCTATCACCTTGTCAACGGCGTTATGCCTTCCGATATCCTCCGCAAACGCAAGGATACTCTGCCCGTCTGACAGGGAAGCGCTGTGAAAACATCCGGTCAGACGGAAAAGCTCTGCCTTTCGATGGAACTGCAAAAAAATATTCTTGAAGTCTTCCTGCCTGATAGAAAAATCGTCATCGATTGTCTGAAAGTCTATCTCCCGCCCGAAGATGAAGCCTCCGAGGTTTCTGGATACAGAGATATCTCCCGTCAGAGCCTCTTCCGGAACCGTGATCTGAGCAGTGAGATCGCCGTTATTCTCAACCGTGATTGCAGTATTCGTGACCCTGTCTTTCAGTATGCCTTCAGTAAGGAGCAGTCCGTTCAGCAGCTCCGGAAGCATCATGGGAGTGCAGTGCAGGGTAACAAATTCCCCGCCGTTTATGAAGACTCTGAGCCTGCACTCGGCTGCTATTGAATCTTCGACCTGAGTCCTGGAATTGCCGCTGCACTTGGTGATAGTCCTTTTTATGTATGGGGTCACAGTCTGAGACATCGCCTAACGTTCCTTCCTCGTGACTCCTGTGTTGCGTGCGGCCTCAGCAACTGCAGAAGATACCGCGTGAACCACTTTTTTATCAAAGATGCTCGGCACGATATAGTCCTCACTCAGCTCTTTCTCATCAACCATTGAAGCGATGGCCCTGGCAGCGGCGAGCTTGATCTCTTCATTCACCAACCTCGCGCGCGAATCGAGCAGCCCCCTGAACAGTCCGGGGAAACAGAGCATATTGTTTATCTGATTCGGATAGTCCGATCTGCCTGTGGCGAGGATGCGGACGTGGGGGTAGGCATCTTCCGGAGCTATCTCAGGGTCGGGATTTGCTAGGGCAAAGACGATAGGGTCGGGGGCCATCTTCTTAATATCGTCGACAGTCAGGATATCGGGCGCGGAGACGCCGAGAAACACATCTGCTCCATCCAGCGCAGCGGAAAGGTTTCCCTTGATCATCTCCGGGTTGGTATTTTCAGAAAGCCACACTTTGGCGGGATTCATATGGCAGGACCTCCCTTTGCATATGACACCCTCCCTGTCGCAGGCAATCACATTGTCAATGCCCGCTTCCCGGAACATTTTGCAGCAGGCGGTGCCCGCGGCTCCGGCACCTGATATTACTATCTTCAAGCCATGGATGTCCTTGCCGGCCACCTTTGCCGCGTTCAGCAGGGCTGCCAGCGCGACTACCGCTGTGCCGTGCTGATCGTCGTGAAATACGGGCAGATCAAGCGTCCCCTTAAGACTCTCCTCAATCTCAAAGCACCTTGGCGCAGATATGTCTTCGAGATTAATTCCTCCAAACGCGGGGGAGATGTTCGCGACTGTCCTGACTATTTCCACCGGATCCTTTGTGGAGAGACATATCGGAAAGGCATCGATATCTGCAAATTCTTTAAAGAGCATCGCCTTGCCTTCCATTACAGGTAATGCAGCCTCGGGACCTATGTCTCCAAGCCCCAGCACCGCTGTCCCGTCCGTTACGATAGCTACGGAATTTCGCTTCATCGTGTAGCGGTAGGCCTTGTCTTTATCATTGAATATCGCCGTGCATACGCGGGCGACTCCGGGGGTGTAAACCCGTGACAGGTCGTTGCGGTCTCTCACCGGCATCTTGTTGTGGATCCCTATCTTGCCGCCGGTGTGAACGGAAAATGTCCTGTCGGTGACATGAATGATCCTGGCGCCGCGGACTCTTCTGACCGCATCGGTGATCTCTTTCTCATGCCTCTCGTCCCGCGCGTCTACCGTGAAATCCCGGACGATGGAATCCCTGCCGGCCCTTACGATATCCACGGCAGCGATATCCCCTCCGACTTGACCGACAGCTGTTGCGATCTCCGCGAACATCCCCGCCTGTCTGTTCATTTCGACCCTGATAGTAATCGTATATCCGGGACTCGGTGTTGTCCTCATGGGTTAATTATACAGTTAGAAAGCAGAGGCTGAAAAGTATATAATAGAACCCATGAACAGAAGACCTGTGAAACTGAAGAAGTTCAGCCTGATCCCGACAATATTCTTCATAGTAGTTGCGGTTTTCTACCTGGTTTATGACAGGAACTCCGATTCCAAACAGAACGCAGACGGGCCTTTTGTGCCTGTGGTGTCTGTATCTGACGGAGATACGGTAACAGTGATGATTGACCGGAAAGAGGAGAAGATAAGGCTCATCGGAATAGATGCACCAGAGCTTGGGCAAAAACCCTGGGGACAGAAATCAAAGCTCTTTCTTCAGGATCTCCTGAAGTCTTCCGGATGGAAGGTCCAACCCGAATACGATGTGGACAAAAGAGACAAATATGGGCGACTCCTCGCATATCTGCGGGCAGCCGACGGACAGCTTATTAATCTTCTAATGGTAAAGAATGGATATGCGGCGATATATACTTTCCCTCCGAACGTGAAATATGTCAGAGAGCTGAGGGATGCGCAGCGGGACGCGAGGGATAAGAAGCTGGGCATCTGGAGCGAGGAGGGCTTGAAGGAAAGGCCGAAGGACTACAGGAGAGAACACCCCAGGCGCCAGAGAGGTTGAGCCCCACTCCATCACTAATCAGAGCATATTGCAGGCAGGTAGCATAGGCATAAAATGCATTACAGTGCAGGGGTTGGTGATCCTGTCAGCACTCGGTACAATCAGGCATTTCTATATTGAATTCTTTTTTATACCTGTCAAAGATCCTGCACGTCTCGTCAACGTCGTCTGCGAATGAGATCAGATCAATGTCTTCGGCGCTTATTGTGCCATTCGGAATGAGATTCGATTTGAACCAATCTATGAGGCCTTTCCAGTAATCCGAACCGAAAAGAATTATGGGGAACAATCCTATCTTCTTCGTCTGAGACAGTGTGAGGGCTTCAAACATCTCATCCATTGTGCCGAATCCCCCCGGAAATATGATAAACGCGCTTGAATATTTTACAAACATGAGCTTTCTTATGAAGAAGTATCTGAAGGACAGAGAGATGTCCTGGTATTGGTTAGGGACCTGCTCAGAAGGCATCTCGATATTCAGTCCAACGGATTTCCCCTTGCCTCCCTTTGCTCCCTTGTTTGCACCCTCCATGATGCCGGGTCCGCCCCCGGTGATAACGGCAAAACCCGTGGCGGAGAGTCTTCTTCCCAGCTCGACCGCCTTCTCATAATAATGTGAGCCGGGTTTCATGCGGGAACTGCCGAAGATTGCGACCGCCGGTCCAAGCTCGTTAAGAGTCTCGAAGCCCTCGACAAGTTCGGATTGTATCCGAAAGACCCTCCAGGGTTCAGACTTCTTTAAATCTTCCATCCCAAGAACTCCTTTCTATCTTGATTTCAAGCAGCCATACCCGAAAAGTCATCAGCGAATCTTCTTCAGCTGGTTGCTGAAAAGCCTGAGTGATGTCTAATAGAACCCTGGGGCAGTTCCTCGTCGAACGGCAGGGCCAGAACGTATTTTTGCGGAACGCCCTCAAAAATCAAGTCCGTAAAGCTCCTGAAGCCAAATCGGTTGTAGTAGTCGGGTTCGCCCACAAGTACGCAACCCCGGGCCCCCATCGATTTCAGCAGAGACAGGCCT
>DATHCU010000131.1:0-6359 GCA_035319385.1 Thermodesulfovibrionales bacterium | reverse complement strand
AAGTGTGTCGGAACAAAGGCCTGCAACTTCGCGTGCCCATACGGTGTGATTAAGTACAGCGAGAAGACCGGCAAATCACACAAATGCACACTCTGCAACGACCGTATCCATAACGGCCTCGGCACTGCCTGCTCCAAGGCCTGTCCGACCGGCTCAATTGCCTTCGGAGAGGTGGATGAATTGAAGACCAGGGCCGATGCGCGGCTTGCCAAACTCAAGGCGTCCGGCGAGACAAAGGCGAACATATACGGTTACCATGAAGCCAGGGGGTTGAACGTTTTCTATCTCCTGATGGACAAGCCGGGAGTTTACGGGCTGCCTGAAAATCCTGTGGTGCAGCAAAGGCCAAAGTCTCTGTCCTACCTGACGCCCGGACTCGATACACTGATCTCCGGGGTGGCGGCGCTGATCAGCTTCCGCGAACGCAGAGCAGGCAAAGGAGAAGACAGTGTCGGTTGATGCCGGGTCGAAGGTTGATCCTGTCGCCGAGCGGCTCAGGCTTCTGGCCCACGAGTCTCCGGACCTGAAGGATGCGGCAGGCATCTATGAAATGATCTTGCCTCTGATACGAAAAGCAGATCTAAAGGCAGCCCCGGTTCCGATCACGGCAGATGACTTCTGTGAGAAGATGGCAAAAGGGGTTCATATGCTTGCCGATATCGATCTCGACCTGGACGTTTGCGAAGTATCTGAACTTATGTCCAGGCTCGCTTATGCTATTGAGAAGGCGGGCGAGAAGAGAGGCGTTTCGCCGGATAACACTGCTGCGCGAAATATACGAATGGCTGTCGAACAGAATCTGCTGGATGTCAGTGAACTCCTGCTCCACATTGCCTCAGGGAAAAGAGGTCCTGTAGTGGTCGCCGCGAAGAGGCTTAATCTTGATCCTGATTTGCTGTGGACGCTTTCACTGAACGCAATCAGGCCGGCCTTGCAATTATGGCGCAGACAGTTGGCTCCGATGAAGACGGAAGAGATGCGCTGGGATAGAAACTACTGTTTCATATGCGGGGCTACGGCAACGATCGGAGAGCTTCGGGGCGATACACAGGCCAGGCATTTGCGCTGCGGGCAATGCGGGGCTGACTGGCGGGTGAGTCGTCTGCGGTGCATGTATTGTGGAAATGAAGACCATAACTCACTAGGTTTTATCCGGGCCGGGGATGGGAATGAAAAGGTGAGGGCCGAGGTCTGCGACAAGTGTCATTGCTATCTCAAAGTCATTGCCGCCTTTTTTCCGACTCCTCCCGAGATGCTAACCGTTGAGGACCTTGCAACACTCTATATGGATTACATAGCAAAAGAGAGAGGCTATATTAAACACCTGCCTCCCGGCTAAAGAGGCAGGCTTAGTCCGCAATCATCAGCGGCTGTTATTTTATCTCAACAACCTCTACATCAAAATTAAGTGTCTTGCCGGCGAGGGGGTGGTTAAAGTCCATCACAACGACATCATCCTTGACCTCGACGATCTTCACCGGCATACTCTGCCCGTCTTTTCCTGAGGCTGTAAGCATCATTCCTGCCTTTGGAGTCAGCTCAGCAGGCAGCTGGCTCCTGGGTACGGATTGCAGGGCTGCGGGGTCAACCTGGCCGTAAGCATCTTCGGGATTAACCTTAAAGGATTTCTTTGCTCCTGTCTTCATGCCCATAAGCGCTTTTTCAAAGCCGGGGATGACCTGATGGCTGCCCACC
Organism: Thermodesulfovibrionales bacterium; assembly: GCA_035319385.1. Classification (GTDB taxonomy): domain Bacteria; phylum Nitrospirota; class Thermodesulfovibrionia; order Thermodesulfovibrionales; family SM23-35; genus DYFC01. Next base: position 4,664 of record DATHCU010000131.1, on the reverse strand, counting down.
TTGAATTCGAGCGGTCCGCGCTCCTTTGAACTGTCCTCGACCTTTCCATCTACGGTAAGCGTATACTGAACCTTCACTGTCTTACCTTCAGAAACCACAGCTGTTTCTGGTTTCTTTTCTTCTTCGGCGGCCAGGGATGCGGACGCTAGGAATAGCACAGACATAATTAATCCCGCGAACACAGCCAAGCCAAGAGCAATTCTTTCTTTCATTCGGCACCTCTTATGTAATGATTTTGCAGCACAGGGAGTAGCGGATTGGAAAACCGCGAAGAGGATCGCGAGGTCAACTCGTCAACGTACTCCATTAAGCCTGTAATTTAATTCTAAATGATTGCGGACTACGATGCAACGGCTGAAGTCTTCTGAGGCGTTTTTGGTTTGGGACCATTTAAGAAGTATAATTCAAATAAATACCAAAGGAGAGGATATTGAGACTAATGCCGTCGATCACATTTGCGCCTGACAACAGAAGGGAAGATGTGGAAAGGGACGAAACGAGCACACAGTTTTTGATATCCGAAGATGTCTATTCCCGGGTCTACCGGAGAATAACAATATTAAGGAGGTAAGGATGAAGAAGGTTGTACTTATGCTGATAGCTTCAATTTTTCTCTCATATGCGCCGGCGACGGTGTGGGGAGTGGCGGCTCTGCCCAACCGATATGCCGTTATCGCGTGGAACGATCTCGGTATGCATTGTATGGACCGCGACTATTCGGTTTTTTCGCTTTTGCCGCCGTATAACAATCTGCACGCTCAGCTGGTCGATAGACTCACGGGGAAACTGGTGAGTTCGAGAACAGCGCTGACTTACGAGGCGACCGCGGATACAAACGCTTCAATCAACACTACGAGTTACGCGAAAACAAATTTCTGGGACTGGGTGCTGCCGATTTATGGCTCCAATCCTGCGCCGGACATCGGGCTGCTTGGCAACCCCGTGCAGTCAGGAACTCCTGCCGCCATGACTTATGCTTCGGGCCAGAGCTATTGGAAAGCAGAAGGCATTCCAACCGTGCCGTATGACGACAACGGAAACACGAACTGCTATCCGATGGTAAGTGTGGTTTCAAAGGACCTGAAGGGGAGAAGCATGGCCTCTACAAAGACTGTTCTGCCCGTCAGCGATGAGATGAACTGCTCGTTCTGCCATTCCTCGGGAGTGGGAGATCCGGCCGCGATGCCTTCACCTGATTGGGTATACGACAGCAATCCTGACAAGGACTGGAGGAGAAACATACTCCTTCTTCATGACAACAGAAATGCCGCAAATCAGGTGTATGCTGATGCCCTTGCCGGAAACGGGTATAACTCTGCCGGTCTGCTGGTCACTTCCGATTCAGGCAACCCGATACTCTGCGCCAACTGTCACGCGTCAAATGCACTAAGCAAGCCGGGATTTGCCGGGGTGAAACAGTTGACCACAGCAGTGCATACATGGCATGGACAGTATGCGATGGATGATAGTACAGGGATGCCGCTCGATTTGACAACCGACAGGAGCGCATGTTATTACTGCCATCCCGGCTCCACAACTCAGTGCCTGAGGGGAGTCATGGGGAAGGCGGTAGACCCGGCGACTGGAGATCTACTGCTTCAGTGCCAGAGCTGCCACGGCATAATGTCCAAAGTAGGCGCTGATGGAAGACGCGGCTGGATAGATCTTCCGAGCTGCCAGAATTGTCACTATCTTTCCGATTCAACAGGCAGCTATGTAAGAGACACCTCTGTATTTGACTCGTCAGGAAACTTCAGGCAGGTGACCAGCATATTCAGCACCGGTGCCGGCCTCTACAAGCTGAGCGCCGGACATAAGGCGGTGCAGTGTGAAGCATGCCACGGGTCCACACATGCCGAGTATCCTACTTCAGAGCCGAATGACAACGTGCAGAGCACGCTCCTTCAGGGATATCAGGGCACTGTAAGAGAATGCTCCGCCTGTCATCTGGCATCAATCCCGTTAACCGGCAACAAGGGGCCGCATGGGCTGCACACTATAGGACAGCTCTGGGTATTCGCTCACGCCAGAGATGCAAAAAGGAATCCGCAGTATTGCACCACCTGCCACGGGAATGACTACAAGGGTACTTTTCTGTCCAAGATAGTGACCGACAGAAAATTCTATACTCTCGGGGCGAAAAAGAAGATCTACTCGCAGGGAGATCTGGTCAGCTGCTATGACTGTCATAAGAACGTCCCGAATGGAAGATAATCAGATGAGCTAAGCTGCAAGAATGAAGATGGAATCCGGACCGGTGATAAATTGGGCCGGATTCCATCTCTAGCCATCAGTCAGTCTTCCCATACCCGCCGCCACCCGGAGTCTTGATGATGACCGAATCGTCCTTGTCCACTCGAAACACTTCACGGGGCCCTAATTCCTGCAAGTTTCCGTCAGACTTCTTTAGAAGGTTGAGTCCTTTTTGTCCGTCTTCCCCGCCCTCGATTCCGTAGGGCGCAAAGACCCTTCTTTCGGAGAGTATCGAAACCGTCGCGGGCTTCAAAAACTTAATCTCTCGCACTACTCCATCCCCTCCGGATAATACGCCCTTGCCTCCGGAGTTCTTTCGCAGGCTGAACCTTTCAAGGAGTACGCCGGGGTGTCTGCATTCGAGCACCTCCGGGTCCGTTATCAGGGTATTGGTCATGTGCACCTGCACCCCGGATGCGCCCCGGCAGCTTCGCGTCGCCCCTGCCCCTCCTGCAATGGTTTCGTAATATGGAGTCTCTCCTTCCACTTGGAAGAGCAGATTGTTCATCGTGCCCTGAGACGCGGCCGCTACATTAAAAGCTCCGAGCAGCACATCAACAACCCTTTGCGATGTCTCGACATTTCCGGATGCTACAGGAGCAGGAAAGACAGGCATAAGCAATGAGCCGTCGGGGATCAAGATATCAACTGGACTGAGACACCCGCTGTTTAACGGGATTGCGGCGCTCGTCAGTGTCCTGAGGACATACATCACGGCGGAGCGGGTTACCGAAGAAGGGGTGTTCAGGTTGTCCTTTGAATGCTGCACACCGGTTCCGGCAAAATCTATTGTTGCCCGCGCAGTTTCGGGTGGATTGGCCCCTGCATCTATGGTCACAGCAACTCTTACGATGGACCCGTCATCCATATGGTCCTCAAATGTGGAGTGCAGAGTGGGACGTCCCCCAAGAAATTCGCAAAGCGTCCTCCGGACGGAAAACTCTGCGTTCTTCTGAATATGCCGCATATATGCAATGACGGTCCCTATCCCATATCTCCCGGCAGCGCTCAGTAAAGCCTGCGCACCTTTCTGACATGAGGCGATCTGTGCCCGGATGTCTGAAATGTTGGTGTCAGGATTTCTGGCCGGATACTTGTGACTGGTTAGGATCTCCCTTAACTCGGCCTCTCTGAAAGCGCCGCCGCTTACAAGAAGGAAATTATCTATAAGTACACCCTCCTCATCTATGTGAGACGCGACAGGCGGCATGGAGCCCGGAGTGTTCCCGCCGATGTCCGAATGGTGCCCGCGTGAAGCGGTGAAGAAGATGAGTTCAGCATGCTCGGAAAACACCGGGCAGACAACTGTCAGGTCCGGGAGGTGCGACCCGCCACGATACGGGTTGTTCGTCAGATAGACGTCCCCAGGTTTCATGAGACCCGTATTGTCTAGGAGGACAGCTTTTACGGTATCGGCCATTGCGCCGAGGTGCACGGGTATATGGGGGGCGTTTGCAACCAGGCCTCCCCCGGCGTCGAAGACAGCGCATGAAAAGTCCAGTCGTTCTTTCATATTCACTGAACGGGCGGTGTTTCCAAGCGTAATCCCCATATCGGCAGCGATTCCCATAAAGAGATTGTTGAACACCTCCAGCAGGACCGGATCCGGCTTCCCGATACCGGAGGATATGTGTTCATTCAACATCCTGAGATTCGTAATGGTCATTATTCCCGTCGAGTCAATCGCGACGCTGAAATCCGGATCAACGACAACAGAGGTATTTGGATCGACGATAATGGCAGGTCCTTTGACCACGGCGCCCGAAGGTAAATCTTCTCTCATGTATACGTGAGCATCGAGAGTGCCGCTGACATAAAATATGCGCTGATGCAATGCAGGCTCCAGGACGGCACCCGCACGCTCGGCCCTGCCTGTATACCGGCCAAAGAAGCCGGTGGTCTGCCTTTGCAATTCCAACCTGAGGTTTACCACTTCCATATCCATGCCTTCAGTTCCGAACCCGAAGAGCCTTCTATATTGTTTATTAAACTCCTCCAGAGTCTTCTCGAATGTTTCGTATCGCAAGGTCAGGAATGCATCTGTGCCACCAGGCCGCAGGTCGATCTCCTTTTCTGTAATGTAAGCTTTCCCCCAGTCGGCTCCAGAGGCATCCTCAGTGACAAATCGGAGATGTTTCTCCATCGCGGCGAATTTGTATCCGAGAAGTTCATGTGTTTCCCTGTTATAGGGCATTAGCACGGTTTGAACGGTCTTGTGAGCGGGTTCCGAGATGCCTATTCCGAAAGCCGACATCAGGCTCCCAAGCGGATGAACGATAATGGTTTCCATATCAAGAAGCCGGGCGATCGAACATGCATGCTGCCCTCCTGCCCCGCCGAAACACACGAGGGCATATTCTCTTACATCAAATCCTTTTGAAATGGATATTGCTTTTATTGCCAGTGCCATC
>DATHCU010000130.1:0-2894 GCA_035319385.1 Thermodesulfovibrionales bacterium | reverse complement strand
CCGGCCTTGATAGTGATGGGCTTTGAAATCCCCGGCCCCGTGAGTTCTGCGACTACAATGAAATCCGGAGGGATCGATGGGATATTGGCGGGTGACAATTCCGGGATATCCGGGAACAGAAGATTAGTGTTCACGACGGTGTCTGTGTTTATTGGCACCGTCTGCTGCGATGGGTCAGAAGAAAGACCAAGGCCGAGGACATAGAAAGCCCCTTCGCCGATGGGCTCCTGTGCAAAGGAACTATTGGCAATAAAGCCAATGAGAATCAGCATCGCGATAACAGTTATACTCGTCTTTCTTGTCATAGTTCTAACCTTCGAATCCGCGTCCCTTTTCCAGAATCATCCGAACAGCTCCATAAATTTGTGCCACACTGACGTGAAGAACGAAAATATCTTTTTGAAAAAGCTATCCATATGTCCGTAAAGGCGATGCGCATATATAGAGAGTATGCCGATGAGTGAACCGCTCTTGTTCGCACTCCACCATGTCTTGTACTCGGCAAGCTTGTTGCGGATGTTCGTCTCGTCTTTTGCATCCAAATACCCTTGAAGAGTATTCTTCTCGTCCGCTGCTTTTATGCCATAGTATTTCTCTCTGTAGTCTAAAAACACATTCATGCTCTTGACGACTTCCTCCAGTGCCTGACTCTGTTCCGCCTTCTGAGGCTGTAATTGCTCAAACCACTTGTCACAAAGCCACAACCGCCGGTCCATTTCGTCTTTGTTCCATTGTTAGTCGTGAGCTTTATCTAAAATGAGAGTTGATGGTATAGTTGATGGATACTTCTGAAGATAAGCCTGAACTACCTCAATAGGTTCCTGTTTCATGCCCTGGAGATCAATATATGAAATTTTGACAACAACATTGTTATTCAACCACGTAAAGGATCCTCCTCCAAGACCAAGCCAAAAGACTTTGTTTGAGTCGATCTTCCTTAGTATTGCTCCATCTGTCAAACGTCCCAAACTTTCCATCTCGCCATCCCTATACCCATCTTCCACCTCATGCAACAGCCACTTGTCCGAATCAGTGCCGGCATGTTGGGTGACCTGGACTTCGACTGTGAAAATCTTCTCATACGCTTCCTCGTCGGGGAGTCCTTTCACTTCATCGATGTTCGAATAATCACCGGTGCATATTTGATCTGCATGATCCTGAAAATGACCGGTTTAAGCCAACAATGCCAGAAGCGCTACCCATTCTTGCCGTCTTGGAGTCGAATTTGAATATTCCGATATCTTGCGCAACCAAACAGGCGCTCAAGTCTGTAAATGCTTTAGCCGTCGAATGCATGAAACATATTCCAAAAAACGCAAAAATTATTACTGTCTTTAGAGTCCTCATATCTCGGCCCTTCTTATACTTACCCTTGAATAACAAGCAGAAAGGATTGAAGAAATGAATACAAGCGGTTTCTGTTGCGGCAAAATGGAGATGACAAAGAGAATGCCGGATTGCTTCATCGAGGGATTCCCGCAATGACTTACAACGTTGCCATTGCTTTCATTTCTAGTTGCTTCATCCCGAGGCAATCTCTTCTTTGCTACCGTATTCCGGCTTCCCCAACAGAAACTAACTATTACAGTTTCGGACAAGCGCATGGATTAGCCTCCATCCATTCAGATGTCTGTTCATACGCACTAGTATAATGTATCTGCAGTGCTCAGACTCATACGCCGCTTAAGGACTTCGGGGATGACTGAAGGGGCCATTCCTGAGAATAAGACAGAAGGGTCTATTTTCGGAACCGGATCCCGGGGGGACTTGTTGACCCGGCAACGGAATATCGTGTCATGGCCTTGGTATTAAAGAGATCAGCCGGCATAACATATCGAAAGGAAAGAATGGCTCCCCGGCATATGCGGCAGAGGCAGGAATGACGAGGGTTCGACTATTTGACTGCCGGGTGAACAAATGGCCGGGAGCGGGACAATGCCGGCAACTATTGCGGGGTTATCGCTCTGGGAATATCTTGCCGGGGTTCAGAATATTCTTCGGATCGAAGACCTTTTTGATGGCCTCCATGATCTCCAGTTCTTTTGCGGAAAGCTCCATGCGCATATAGCCTGCTTTTGTGAGGCCTATGCCGTGCTCTCCCGAGATGGTTCCTCCGAGGGAAATCGTCTCCTGGAAGACCTTCTCAACAAGGCCCAGCCCCTTCTGGTACTCTTCAGGATCGGACTTGTCGACCATGATGTTTACGTGGATGTTGCCGTCTCCGGCGTGTCCGAAATTGACGATCCGTATCCCGCTTTGCTCCGAAATGCTCCTGAGTCGCCTCAGCATCTCCGTGACCCTGTTTCTGGGCACTACGATATCCTCATTGATCTTGGTTGGTTTTATCTGATACAAGGCCGGGGATATCGCCCGCCTGGACGCCCAGAGGTTGCTCCTGGCGTACTCGTCTTCGGCCATCTTGATTTCCGCGCCGAGCTTTTCGCAGATGTCTACTATCTTTTCAGCTTCCTTCGTTATAACAGACGGATATCCGTCAAGTTCTATCAGCAGGACGGCCTCAGCATCCGAGGGAAGCCCTACTGGCTTATACTGCTCGACAGCTGTTATGGTCTCATGATCCATGAATTCGAGAGTGCGAGGCACTATTTTTGAGGATATTATGGCAGAGACCGCATCCCCGGCCGCCTCAAGATCATGAAAGACGGCAAGCAGCGTGACAACCTCTTCCGGCAAAGGCAGAATCTTCAGCCGTATCTTCGTGATTATCGCCAGGGTGCCCTCAGACCCAACGAGCAGCCTCGCAAGGTCATAGCCCACAACTCCTTTTGCGGTCTTTACTCCTGCAGTAACTAATTCTCCGTTGGGCAGAACAGCTTCAAGCTGCATCACATAATCCCTGGTCACCCCGTATTTGATGGCCCTCGGACCTCCGG
>DATHCU010000129.1:0-2314 GCA_035319385.1 Thermodesulfovibrionales bacterium | reverse complement strand
GGGAAGGTGTCCGTGCCAGACAACATCCTGATGAAGGAGGGGAAACTGACCGAAGACGAGATGGAGATTATCAAGAAACATCCCTCTACCGGCGCGAAGATGATAGAGCCGGTAGAACCTCTGAAGCATGCGAGGGAGATTATCAAACACCACCAGGAGTGTTATGACGGTTCAGGTTATCCCGACGGCCTTAAAGGGAGAGAGATACCCCTGGGGGCCAGGATTGTGGCAGTAGCCGACGCATTCGGAGCAATGACGACAACGAGGCCATACAGGAAGGCCCTTTCAGCAGAGCAGGCCGTGTCTGAACTGAAGAAGTTTTCCGGGATACAGTTTGATCCGGAGATAGTTGAAATATTTCTCGCCATCCTTCATGAACAGGGCAACTCAGGGAACGCTTAAAGCCTGTTCCGCCGGGTGCGAAACGCTCTTAAGATGGAAGTCACTCTAGACAGCATCTGCGATATAAAGATCTATCAGTCAAAGGCCGGCTACAGGTTCTCCGTTGACGCACTGCTGCTATACGATTTCGTAAATCTGAGGAGTATTGGGGCCATGGCTGACCTTGGCTCCGGCTCCGGCATAATCGGTATCCTCACCGCTAAGAAATATCCCGAAGCCAGAGTTGATCTGTTCGAATTACAGGAAGGTCTGGCAAATCTCTCAGAGCGGAATATATCTATTAATAATCTGGGGGGCAGAGTTAGAGTTGTCAGGCGCGATATCAGGGAGCTTCCCTCATGCCATTTAAACAAGGGAGAATATGACCTAGTGGTTTCAAACCCTCCATTCAGAAAACCGAGGAGCGGCAGAATAAACATGGAAGAAGAACGTGCAATAGCAAGGCATGAGATTGCCCTGTTTCTCCCGGACCTGGCCGCCGCTGCGTCCCGACTGCTGGGGTCGAAGGGAAGATTCTGTGTCATTTATCACCCCGGGAGACTGGCTGAACTCGTCGATGTCTTGAAAAAGAGGGACCTCGAACCGAAGAGGTTGAGATTTGTCCATTCATCCACTTCATCAGAGGCTAAAATGGTGTTGCTCGAAGCGGTCAAGGGCGGGAGGACAGGATTGAAGGTGGAACCGCCGCTGTTCATTTACAGTGACGACGGGAGCCATACGGCGGAAATGAAGCGAATCTACGGGCGGGGCGATAATGATGAATGCAAGATTCAAAATGACCTTTGAAGGACGATTTGGTCAAAGCAATGGCCATAGCTGTACAAGCATCTGACTCAATTTCTTAAGCAAAATTCACTTTTCATATTTTCTTTCTGGCCCTAATCCAATTCGAGTATAGTTGCATGCTTCAACGCTGAGCCTTGCTTCGTCTTGGGCCTGGTCAAAGTTGCCCCTGATTTTGATTCAGATATTGAGTCACGCACCCTTCAAAATTTCTTGGACAGCAATAATTGAAAGATGTAAAATGCTATTTGATAATTGTTGATGAGCGTATGGATTATTTGAACGGTTTTCTTACATACCTGACGGTTGAGAAGGGTCTTGCCCGGAATACTATCGATTCCTACGCTTTTGACCTGAGAAAATTCAATGCGTTCCTGGAGTCAAGAGGCACCTCTCTCAATTTATTCAAGAGACCGGATGTCGTTGATTTCATAGACGTGCTCAGGAGTGAGGGTTATTCAGCATCGAGTATCTGCAGGATTATATCGTCCATTAAGGGACTGAGCAAGTATCTCATCATCGAGAACATCATCGAAGATGACCCGTCCGAAAGCCTTCAGTCCCCCAGGAAGTGGGAGAGGCTGCCAAAGGCTCTCAGTGTCGGCGAGGTCAAGGCTATGCTTGAGAAGAGCGTGCCGAAAGACCTTCGTGGACCGGCAGCCGTAAGAGACTATGTAATGATCGAACTCCTCTATTCTTCAGGCCTGCGTGTGAGCGAGCTGATTGCCCTGAGGCTTGAAGATCTGCATTTTGATGCCGGTTTCCTGAGGGTTATCGGTAAAGGTTCGAAGGAGAGAATAGTGCCGGTCAGTTTAAGAGCACTGACGAAGATAAGAAGTTATATGGAGCGGGAGAGAGCGGAGATTCTCAAGAAGAAAAGTTCCCCCTATCTTTTTATAACAAACAGAGGAGGTCCGATGACGCGCCAGCGGTTTTGGCAGACGATCAAGAAGACGGGCGTTAAGCTGGGGCTGGCAATATCACCGCACACGATGAGGCATTCCTTTGCAACGCACCTTCTCGAAGGAGGCGCCGACCTGCGGTCTTTACAGAAGATGCTCGGCCACTCCGATATATCAACAACACAGGTTTACACAAAGGTTACGGCAGACAGACTGAAAAGGGTTCA
>DATHCU010000128.1:0-7380 GCA_035319385.1 Thermodesulfovibrionales bacterium | reverse complement strand
AGGACCGCGATCCCCAAACTGGTAGGGGAGTTCTGACAGAGATGCTTATCTTATGAGAGTCCTCGTTATCCACGGACCTAACCTGAACCTTCTCGGCACCAGGGAAACGAACATCTACGGCAACAAGACCCTCGACGATATCAACAGCGACATTACGGATCTCGCATCCGAACTCGGGATAAATGTCAGGACGATTCAGCTCAACGGTGAAGGTGACATCCTGGACGTCATACAGAAGAGCGACTATGACGCCCTGATCATAAACCCGGCAGCTTACACTCATACCAGCGTTGCGATACGGGATGCGATTTCAGCGGTGAACAAACCTGCTATCGAAGTGCATTTGTCGAATATCCACAAGCGCGAAGAATTCAGGCGGAAGTCCTTCATCGCCGAGGTCGCTGCAGGCCAGATAAGCGGCTTCGGTCCGGACAGCTACCTGCTGGCCCTCAGGGCCGCCAAAGGCATATTGTCCGTCCGGTAGTATCGGGTTACACCCGGTCTCAATCCGTCATTAACTCTCTGAGCCGCCTCAGTTTCCTCGGGTGTTTGAGTTTCTTCATCGCCTTTTCCTCTACCTGTCTCACCCTCTCCCGGGTGATTGAAAGATGCCTTCCGACTTCTTCGAGGGTGTAGTCTCTTTCGCAGCCGATTCCGAACCTCATCTTTATAACGATCTCTTCCTTCGGGGTGAGAGTATGCAGTATCTTCACGATATGTTCAGTAGCTTTATTTCTTTCCGCATCAAGATATGGAGAAGAGGCTTTTTTGTCACTGATAGAGTCTTCCAGGGAATACTTGTTATCCCCCGCCGGCGAATGAATCGATATTGAATCCTGGATTGCGGAATAGACTTCGAGAACCTTACGCTCCGGAACGCCGATCTTCAGTGAGATCTGTTCCGTTGACGGCTCCCTTCCCGTTGAGTGGATCAGTTCCTTGACAGCGCCGTTAATCCTGTTATACATCTCCACCACATGTACGGGTATTCTGACTGTCCGCGTCTGATCCATGATGGCCCGTATGATGGCCTGCTTTATCCACCATATCGCATAGGTGCTGAACTTGAATCCTCTCCTGTAGTCGAATCTGTCAACAGCCTTCATGAGCCCGATATTGCCTTCCTGGATCAGATCGATCAAGGGCAGCCCCCTTCCTATATAACGCTTTGCAACGGTTATCACGAGCCTGAGGTTGCGGGTTATCAGTTCGTCCTTGGCATCGGAAACAAACATCCTGGCCCTTGAAATGGAATCGTATCTTATTCTGAACTCCTCGACCGTGATGCCGGCCTTGGACCTGATCTCTTTGCTGTCGCATGCAACAGCCAGTTCATCGACTATCTCCAGGGCCTTCGAAAGGTCTTCACCTAGGTTTTCGGCCTCTATGTTGTGCCTGTGATTGTCTGCATTGCTTTTCTTGACCTTGTGATAGAATGGCAACCCCGAGACAACGTCTTCTATGATCTTGTTGCCAGTCTCCATCCTTTTGGCAAGCTCTGCAGCCTCGTCCCTAGTCAGGATCTTGATGTCTCCCATCGAGTGCAGGTAGTTCTGGACAAGGTTGTCCGACCTTTCGGGACCGTCATTCTCCTCGCGCTGCTCCTTTTCATCATCCCCGCCCTGTTCATCCGCTATCTTCACCCCCATATCCTGAAGAAGGGTAATGAAAGGCTCCAGGTTCTCATTGTTACTGTATTCGGGAGGAAATGCACTATGAATCTCTCCATATGTAATATGCCCCTGGTCCATGCCCCACTCCATAATATCTTCGAAAATGTCCGACTCTTTCATAACGTGTGCTCCCGTTTCAGCCGGCACCGGATAGTGCCTTTTTACACTGGAACAGAGCAAATTGAATGCCATGAGGACGTCTGACTCAAAGTGCTTATTTCACAAGAGGTTGCGTCGGTTGATCAGCCCTTTCACGGTTCCCGCCCGGTCCGGCTGATTATCATCTGAGAATCTGCGAATGAGAATGTGAGAATTTGGGTATATGCACGGATTGAAATGTTCGGTATAATTTGTTGGTTGCAGCTGGTCAGATAATGCGAACAAGGGGGCGGTATCAATGGACAATTTGGAGAGACGTCGGCAGGCCGTGCGAAAATCCCTCAGAAAGAGCGAGACCGGAGGATTCCTGGTCACCGACATCATAAACGTGAGGTACCTTTCGGGATTCACCGGATCATCGGCTTTCCTATTTATCACCGGGGACAGGAACTTCTTCGTTACCGATTTCCGGTACAAGGAGCAGGCGGAAAGGGAAGTCCCGGGATGGGAAATCATCATCGAGAAAGGCAACCGGATGGAGGTCATCGAGAACCTAGTCAGGAAAACAACAATTGGGTCGCTCGGATTTGAGCCGACGGTTTCATATTCTTTTTACAGGAGGCTATTAAAGACCTGTCCGATCCTGAATGATACCGAAGGGCTTATCGAGAAGATCAGGGAGATTAAGGATGCAAGTGAACTCTCCAAGATCAGGGAGGCTGTCAGGCGGGCGGAAAAAGCTCTTCTAGAAGTCAAGCCCTACATTAGGGAAGGCGCCGTCGAGAGTTCAATAGCGCAGCGGCTTGAAGGGAGACTTAAGAAACTGGGTTGCGGCAGAATCCCGTTTGATATAATTGTGGCCTCCGGCGAGAATTCCGCAATGCCCCACGCCAAAACGACTCAAAGGCGATTCCACAAAGGAGACCTCATTACAATAGACTGGGGCGGAGAAGCGGAGGGCTATTTTTCCGATATGACCAGAACGTTCTTGTTGAGCGGAGGGAGGGACACAGGGAGAAAGAAGGAGATATACCGGACCGTCCTGGAGGCCAACAGGATAGCAATCTCTCGTGTATCGCCGGGGATCGGCTCGAAAACAATCGACAGGGCGGCCAGAGACTGCATACGGGAAGCGGGATATGAAGAATTCTTCGGCCATGGCACCGGCCACGGAGTAGGCTTGCAAGTACATGAAGCCCCCAGGATAACATGGATGGAAGGAACGGTGCTCAGGAATGGGATGGTTTTCACAATAGAGCCCGGCATCTATATACCTGGTCTAGGTGGGGTCAGGATTGAGGATATGGTGGTGGTTAAGAACGGCAAGGTGGAAATACTGACGACTCTTCCCAAGGAGATTGAGGTCCTCTAGCCTGTATGCCCCCTCAACATGCTCTGGACCAATTCTGTTACTGTGCGAAAGTCAATCTTGCCGCTGCCCATCTTGGGGAGTTCCTTAAGCACTACAAACTGCTTGGGCAGGGCTATATTCGGAAGGTGTTCGGACATCTGTTTTAATATCTTCTTTTCCTCAATCTTCTGTGTCACAGCCGCAACAATTCTCACCCCTTTCAGGGCGTCCGGCACTTCCACAATACAGCAGGAAACTTCGTGGGGGAGGTGTTTCTGGAGAACATCTTCCACCCTCACCAGAGAGACCATTTCACCGCCTATTTTGACAAATCTCTTCAGCCTCCCCGCGTGCCAGAGAAACCCGTCTTTGTCCAGGTATCCCATGTCGCCGGTGTCGTACCAGCCGTGCCGAATTCTCATGGAGGTTTCCTCAAAGTCATGCAGATAACCCTTCATGATCATGTCTCCCTTAACCAGAATCCGTCCCACCTCTCCGGGTTTGCATCCTTGACCTGTTTCGTAGTTTTCTATTCTCACGTCCACATCGGGCAGAACCTTACCGACACTGGCTGCTTTGTTATGATCCGGCGTGTTCAATGAGATAACAGGAGACGTCTCCGTGGCGCCGTACCCCTCATAAAGAGTCTTGCCCTGCTTATCGAGAAATTCTTTTCTCAGGGAATCGGGGCACTTGTCGGCCCCGCTTACGATCAGGCGTATGCTGTCAAAATCGCCGGCCTCCGACTTCCTCAGATATCCGGATAAGAAACTCGGCGTTCCGACCATGACAGTCGGTTTTTCCTCTTTCAGAATAGTGCATACCATCTTATAGTCAAGGGGGTTTGCATATGTCACTATACTCATACCGAAGTAGAGCGGCGTCCAAAGGTTAACAGTCAGACCAAAGACGTGGAAATAAGGCAGGTTGGCAAGCATAATGTCGTCCTCATAGAGTTTGAGCATGGCGCTGAACCCTTTGATGTTCGAAGATATGTTGCGGTGTGTGAGCTGAACAGCCTTCGGATCTTTTTCGCTGCCGCTGGTGAAGAGTATGACTATGTTGTCGTCTTCCTGTCCGGCATGGAGCATCCTGAGCAGGAGAGGCGTGGGCAGTTTTGATATAAGGGCGGCCTTCAACTTGTCGCCGGTCGACACTTCTTCCATGATGTCCTCGATGAAGATCATGCCTTCTATCACGGGACAGTTGATCTTTTCAAGCAGGGCCTTGGACGTGATTATCGTCTTGAAGTTGCATTTCTTCTGGGCATAAATAGCGTTGTTTGCAGCCCCCGTTGAATAGTTGATCATGACGGGCGTCCTGCCGCTCAAAAGGGTTCCGAGGATAGTAAGGGCGCAACCAGCGGACGTCGGTATCATAATCCCGATAAACCCTTCATCATGTCTCTTGATCTTGTCGGAAATAATGATAGAGGCTATGAGGGCCTTTGAGTAAGTTATACGTTTGTCAGAGGTACGGTCAATAAAGGCTAGTTTATTGCCGTACCTCTTGGCGGTCCTGATGAATTGCTGATGGAGAAGCATCCTAAATTAGACCCTGCATCGTTTCTCTTTTCAACACTAAAATCTCAAGGTCACCTGGGCGCTTACGATATCTATAGCAGCATCAAAATGACCCCTTAAAGAGCCTTTCAGCTGATCTTCTCCCGTAGCTGTCTTGCTGATCTCCGGATCATTGATGAACAGATGGGCATAGCCTATGTCGAAGGAAACCATGTCCGACACCTTGTATCCTGCTCCTGCCGCTGCCCATATCCTGTCTCCGTCAGGTATGCGGGGAGTACGATATTTCTTGCTCTCTACCGCTGAAGTGTCATACGCTGTTCCCACCCTGAAAGTCCAGGCTTTCGTCGGCATATAAGTTGCGCCGACAGAGTACCGGTAGGTATCCTGCCATTTCTCGGTCGTCACAGAGTCTTTCATCGCGGGATTGTCAAACTCGACATCGAGTTTCTTGAAAAGACTCCAGTTTGTCCATGTAAAATCGGCCATTACAGCCCACTCCTGACTGAACTGGTGATACAGGCTGACCGACAGGCTGTCGGGAGTAGTGAGATCGGCCTCGATTCCGCCGTCCTTAAAGGTTCCCTTCAGGGGTGTGGGGACCTTCGAGAAATCCACATCTCCGTCGAGTGTATGCTCGATCCTTGAACGATAGGATATGCCTGCGCGGGTGTTCTTGGTGAACTCATAAAGCAGACCGAGATCATAGCCTATTCCCCAGCTGTCTCCTTCCAACTCTGCAAACCCGTCGTTTGCCTGCGGCAAGAGTCCCGGTATGTGTAATGAGTAGCCGATAGTTCCGAAATCAATCGCATTGGAAAGTTTTGCCTTAATATACTGTACGTTGAACCCCGCTCCGAAGCTCAGGCTGTCGGTTATCTTGTATGCAATGGACGGGTTGATATTGACGGTCAGAACATCCGATTCCACAGCGTGATAACGGCCTACCCAATTCTTATCATAGTCCGTCGCCAGACCGAATGGAGCATTTATTCCCATACCTACCGAGAATTTGTCCGTCACTTTTCTCGTGTAATAAAGATTAGGAACTGGTTTTGATACCCCTCCGTCTCCGCCGTTGCCGCCCGATAAAGGCAGACCTGAGACATGTGTTGACCCTTCATTGTGAAACTTTACGGAGGGCATAACTATGTGCGTGCCCACTATCAATTCCTGCCCGCTCAGGCGTGTCATGCCCGCGGGGTTGTAAAATATCGTCGAAGCATCTTCCGCACCCGCAGCCCCTCCTGAGTACGCGTTCCCCAGGCCGCTCATGCTCTGTTCAATAAGCGCAAAACCCGAAGCAAAAACAGAACCGGATGAAACGAAAACCATAACTACAGCGATCAGCAACGCACTGCTCCATAAAAATAAAGCCCCTTTTTTCATTCTTTCCCTCCTGGTTTATATAATATCCGCTAGGTAGCGTTACATATCCTAAAAATCAATGTCAAGATAAATTTTCCTCGGCTCCCGTTTTAAGCTCTTGATAAAAAAGGTATTTTCGAGTTTCTCCGCCTTTCGAGGATCCACTCAATTTGCGTTGCAATAGTGCGGTGCATGGTTCTTTCTCCAATAAGAAAGGACAATTCCGGCACATCGACGTATTTTGTGAAGTCATTGCGGTTTCGTGAGGAGAGCGTCCGGGATGGAAAAAATCGCAGAAAATGCTAAAATACAACACAACTTAACAGGAGGTATCAGAATTGTTTTCAACCAGCGATTTCAGGAAAGGCCTCAAGGTCGAGTTCAAAGGCGAACCTTGCGAGATAATTGACTTCCAGCATGTGAAGATGGGACGGGGCGGCGCCATTGTCAGGACTAAGATGAAGAACCTTAAGACCGGCGCTGTGCTCGAAGAGACCTTCAGATCGGGTGAGAAGCTTGACCGGCCGGGCCTCGAAGAAAAGTCGATGCAGTATCTTTACAATCAAAGTGACGAATACTACTTTATGGATCTTGAGACGTACGAACAGATTCCCCTTCCTATTGCCCTGCTCGGGGATGCCAAGAGCTTTCTGAAGGAGAATATGACGGTAAAGATACTCTATCATAAAGGCGCTCCGATAAGCGTGGAGATTCCCACATTTGTTGAGCTTGTAATCTCCAAGACCGCCCCTGCGGGATTCAAGGGGGATACCGCGTCCGGAGGCGGAAAGCCGGCTACCCTGGAGACCGGTGCTGTTGTCAGGGTGCCGTTTCATCTCAATGAAGGAGACACTATAAGGGTTGACACTCGGACGTCGGAATATATAGAGAGGGTGAAGTAATGGAGCTTGAGGACTTAAAGGAACTCATTGAACTTCTCAAGGACACCGATATCACCGAACTGCAGGTGGAAAAAGACGGGACAAAGGTAAAAATAAAGAGGGAGAAGATGCTGGCCTCCCTCGATATGGGACACAAAACGGTGGTGCGTCAGGAAGCGACGGCAGGTCCCGAGGCGGAAGAAGAGACGCAGAGGCTGGTAACAGTAACATCTCCGATAGTCGGCACCTTTTACCGTTCACCGACTCCCGATGCCAATCACTTTGTTGAAATCGGATCTCGCGTGAGTAAAGGTCAGGTCCTTTGCATAGTCGAGGCCATGAAACTCATGAATGAGATAGAGAGCGACGCTGACGGGGTAGTCATGAAGATCCTGGTAGAAAACGGGCAGCCTGTTGAGTACGGCGAACCTCTATTCCTGATAGAACCCGCTTAAGCGCAAAGCATGGAGCGAAGAGTTTGAATG
>DATHCU010000127.1:0-8711 GCA_035319385.1 Thermodesulfovibrionales bacterium | reverse complement strand
AATTCAAAGACCCCTATGCCGGCGGCACCCGACTCCTCGAGAGGGGAGGGGAACCGGGAAAGGCTTACATGGAACTGCTTGATGCGGCCGGAAGAAAGGATGTCCAGTGGATCTGCCGACTGATGACGACTGACGAGAAAGAGATGAAGGAATGCCTCAAGGACGAAAAGGCCGCCGAGGGGATAGCCCTTTGGCTGGGGGACCCGAAGGGGCAGACGATCCTCGACGGGTATTCCAAAGGGGACAAGGCGACGCTGGACGTATCATATCCGCATGCCGGCGGTCCCGAGTCGTACGCATCCGTTCGGATGAAGAAGGTCAGCGGAAAGTGGATCTGGGATGGGTTCTCGGCCTCCGGTAGCAGTACTATCGAGGCGTCCGCAAGCGGAACAGTAGACCTGGGTGCGCCCGCCGGGGCAGAGGTGCAACCCTCCTCGCCGCAGGACTGCCCGATGTTGGGGAAATGGAAGTTTATCGGGAAGGACGACAAGGGCGGAGTATGGAAGGGCACCATCGACATCAGGATCGAAAACAATGGAGTGACGTGCGATGTGAACATCCAAGGGCCGAAGTTCGGCTCGGGCGTCGGAGGGTCTTTCGAGTGCATGCCGGGCCAGAAGAACTTCTCATGCTCCTCGGGCGCTGACTCGTTCACGGCGGTCTTTTCAGCCAACGGAAAGAACCTGACGAACGGTAGGTGGAAGACCGAAGAGAATGACTTTGTCAAATTCCCGAAGGTAACCGGCACTTGGTCAGCCGAGTTTTTGGGAAGGTAAGGGCGGTTCTAACCTATTGTAGATTATCACATTATTGGTCGACCAATGACGCTTTCACCTTGACTGTGTCTGACGCCTTGTTATCGAGTTTATCAGTCCGGAAAAGGAGAAAAGCAGAAATGAGAAAAGGCGATATCATCCCACATGAAGTGATTGAAAACAAGATCCTGTTTATCAGAGACAAGAAGGTCATGATCGATAGGGACATTGCGTTGCTGTATGGAGTCCAGACAAAAGTGTTGAACCAAGCCGTTAGAAGAAATCTAAATCGTTTTCCTGAAGACTTCATGTTTCAACTTACGAAAGAGGAGACGGAAGGACTTTTAAGGTCACAATTTGTGACCTTAGAAAGAGGCAGGCATTATAAATATCTTCCGTATGCTTTCACTGAAAATGGCGTACCCATGTTGTCCAGTGTGCTCAATAGTGACAGAGCAATCGAGGTTAATATCGAGATCATGAGGGCTTTTACAAGGCTCCGGGAAATGATCATCTCACATAAGGATTTACAGCGGAAAATTGATAACATGGAAAGGAAATATGACGCTCAGTTTAAGATCGTATTCGATGCAATCAAGCAGTTATTGGAGCCACCGGCGAGGCCTAAAAAGAGGATAGGCTTCCTTGCTGATGAGAAAGGGAAATAGAATTAGTGACATAATGCTTCAGGAGACCGTAAGGACGCGGGACGATCGGATCGAACAGACCAAGATAACGTCAATTAATCCTTCGCGATAACTGCAATAGAAAAAAAGCGTATACTAAGAAATGTCATTGTGGTTGTACAAGCGGGACAAGAGCGGGAAAAATATCGTGTGGCAGGTCGACTTCGATCCCATAAGCGTTATGGTTATCCTCGGATTGCTCGCCGCGCTTCTTAGCCCAAGTTTTTTTCGGGATCCTTCCGTCATCGGAATATTTCCTTTCAGCCTGCTGACTGCCGGTCTTGCCTGCCTGATCATCTCTAAAATTTCTCTCTACAAGAAAGGCATCTGGTTTTCATTTGGCCCTGGGCCCATGACAAAAGGCTGCGCCAAGCTTTACAAGATTGCGTATTCGCTACTCGGTATCGGTGCCTTGCTCTTGATTGTCTCATTGAGCGCAATGCGAGGGGCCTGAAAGGCGCGTCGCTTAGATGTCAGCGGCAGTTTGCCGGCAGTTTTCTTGACGGGCGGAATTGTATAAATTATTGACCCCAACCGATTTCTATGGTAGGCGCGAGGGGTATTGAACCCCTGGCCTCTTCCGTGTCAAGGAAGCGCTCTCCCACTGAGCTACGCGCCTATTAAGAATTTATAAAATAACATTTTACCCCTCGGTCCTGTCAACCTCAAGAGTTTCGTCAGTTGACTATTTGACTGGCATCGAATATAAAATAACGATTATGTCTATCAAAGAGTATTTCCTCAGCATTTCTCTTAACAAGAAGCTCATCGGCATGATGCTCCTGCTCAGTCTTACGGTGATATCCATTCTTATGTACCTCTACGCGCAGTCGGAAAAGGCCCTGCTGAACCAGCTGGAAAGCCAGACAGCGGAGCTCTCGAAGGCTATTCAGGTCGGCATGGAAGAGGTCACGAGCAAGGGATATACCGACCAGATGAGGCTCCAGACGTATCTAAAGAAGCTTAATGCCAAGGGTGTGAAAGAGATTTCGATCATAAGTCCGGCTGATGAGATAGTTGCCAGCACGAACCCTACCAAGATCGGCGAACAGGTCGGCCCGACGAAGAAGGAGCGCATCATCAAGGCGGAACTCGGCGAACCGGTATCGAAGGAAGGGAAGGTCTATAACGTGATACTGCCCGTCGTTGCCGGCAACGAGCATTACGGGTATATCCATCTGAAGATAAATATCGAGGACTTCTCCGAGATTCTTCGAAGCCACGCGATAAAAAGGATTGTCGCCACGTCCCTGGTCTTTATTATCGGCACTATCCTGGCGGTGTTTCTCTCGTGGATGTACACGAAACCTATACATAATGTCGTAAACGCCGCAGGGCGCGTCGCCTCCGGAGACCTTACCCTGGAACTGACGACGGACAGAAAAGATGAAATCGGAGAGCTGACACACAGCTTCAATTACATGGTGCAGAAGCTGCGGGAGGAGCGCGCTCTCGAAGAAAAGCTGCGGGAGGCGGAACACCTGTCAGGGATAGCGCAGCTGGCCAAGGGCATTGCCCATGAAATACGGAACCCGCTCAATTTCATCAACCTTTCTATCGACCACATCAAGAAGAAATACACGCCCCAGCAGGATGAAGAGAAAGCCAAATTTGAGACCCTTATCGTCAGTATAAAACACGAGATTCAGAGGCTTAACAAGCTGGTCGGAGATTTCCTCGAATACGGGAAGCCGCTTCGCTTGAGCCGTCAGGACACTGACCTGGGCGGGCTGATCGGCGAGGTCCTGGAGCTTGTCAGGGCCAAGGCGGAAAAAGACGGCATCAGGATAAGTTACAGCGACGGCAATATTCCGAGGCTCCCTGTGGACCCCGAACTGATCAAGACATGCATCTTTAACATCATACTCAATGCTTTTCAGGCCATGCCCGCGGGCGGAAGTCTTAACGTTGCCACGCAGACGTCCAATGGCAAAGTAAGTATTATTGTGGAAGACACAGGGGTGGGTGTTTCAAAAGAGAATATGCAGAAGATGTTTGATCCGTTTTTCTCTACGAAGAGCACCGGCCTTGGACTGGGGCTTGCGATGACAAGGAGGGTAGTCGAAGAGCACGGCGGCAAAGCGGACTTCCAGAGTACGGAGGGAGTGGGAAGCGTCATGACAATATCATTGCCTATCGGCAGCGATAATTAAGGGAAACAGGGGCGCCGGCGATCTCAATCAGTGCGGAGGATTTGATGTCTGTCATTCTTATCGTAGACGATGAGCCGTTGCAGCGGGACATTCTTAAGACTATTCTCGACGATGAAGGATATGAGACTTACACGGCATCATCTGCCGAAGACGGTCTCCGGATCGTAAGAGAAGTGAAGCCTGATGTCGTCCTGACCGATCTCAAGATGAGCGGCATGGATGGGATCGAGTTGATTGAGTCGCTCCCCAATGAGCCTTTTGAGCCGACGGCGGTTGTCATGACAGCCTACGGGACGATCTCTTCGGCGGTTGAGGCAATTAAAAAGGGTGCTTTCGACTATCTCACAAAGCCGCTTGATAAGGAAGTCCTTCTTATTACCATAAGAAGGGCGGTTGAGAGGGTCGATCTCCAGAAAGAGAACCAGCGGCTCCAGAAAGACCTTTTCGGCAGGTTTGCGATTGAAGGCATAATCGGGCATTCGGAGAAGATGGTGGAAGCGGTCGAAGTGATGAAGAAGGTCGCGTCCAGCGTCGTGAACGTCCTCGTGCTCGGTGAAAGCGGCACGGGCAAGGAGCTCGCTGCCAGGGCGATACATTATAACGGCCCGAGGCGGTCCAGACCGTTCATCGCCGTAAACTGCGCTGCGATACCTGAAAACCTGATAGAGAGCGAGTTGTTCGGCCATGAACCAGGGGCTTTCACTGGGGCGATCTCCAGGAATATCGGGCTCTTCGAAGCGGCGAGTTCAGGCACGATATTCCTCGATGAAGTGGGCGACCTTCCGGCGCTTACTCAATCGAAGATACTCCGGGTCCTTCAGGACAAAGAGATACGAAGGGTGGGCAGCAGGGAGAGCATAAAGGTCAATGTCCGGATTATCGCTGCAACTAACAAAGACCTTGAAAAGGCCGTAGTCGGCAAGTCATTCAGGGAGGACCTCTACTACAGGCTGAAGGTTATCACCATTAATCTTCCTCCGCTTCGGGAGCGGAGAGAAGACCTCCCGGAACTTGTGACATTTTTTATCAAGAAATACAACCGCGAGTTCGGAAAGAGGATTAAAGGCATTGAAGAGGGCGCCATGAAGGCGCTCCTGGAATACCACTGGCCGGGCAATATAAGGCAGCTTGAGGCTGTTATAGAACGCGCGATCGTCATGTGCGAAAGCCAGCACATCAGTCTCAAAGATATAAAGAGCGAGTTGAGGTTGTTGCAGGGAGCGAGCATCGCGGAAATTGAACTTCCTGACGAAGGCATTAATTTTGAGGAACTGGAACAGGACCTTCTGAAAAAGGCGATGCGGAAGTCTAACGGCGTGGCGGCAAAGGCTGCGAAACTGTTGGGTATGAGTTATAAGACGTTTTGGTACAGATGGGAAAAACTCAATATGAATTCCCCAAAAAAGGAACAACTTCCCTAAATAAGGAACCCCCGCTGCATGTCCCCCTTGATTTATCTGCTTTTTTTCAATGGCAAGACTTTTGCTTCTTATAGTCGACTACTTAAGAATAAAGTTTGGGTTTTGTTTCTATATTTCAAAACGAAAGGAGGTGATTTTGAATGAAGAAGGTATTAGCGATTATCGTTTCTCTCGTATTGGTTGTTTCTTTCGCAGGTCTTTCCTTTGCGGCAGAGAAGGCAGCAGATAAGAAAGCAGCTCCCGCAGCGGCAGAGAAGAAGGCCCCGGCTATGGAGGAGAAGAAGGCCCCCGTAGCAGAGAAGAAGGCCCCCGCGAAGATGAAGCAGGTTACCGGTGAGGTCGCGAAGGTCGACGCAATGTCGATCAGCATCAAGACCAAGAAGGGCGAGACCACCATTACCGTTGATGACAAGACAAAGGTCATGATGGGTAAGGAGAAGAAGGCCATCGCCGACGTAAAGGTTGGAGACAAGGCGACAGTAAAATTCTCAGAGGCTGACGGCAAGATGGTAGCAAAGAGCATCGCTGTCAAGGCTGCGGAGATGAAGGCTGAACCCGCAAAGAAGGCTGAGAAGAAAGAGAAGAAGGCAGAGAAGGCAGAAAAGAAGGCTGAGCCTGCAAAATAATCTTTCTCTAATTATGACTAAGGGCACTGATTCGTTCAGTGCCCTTATTTTATTATGGCGGACCTTATCTTCTTCATGGTATCGTCAAGCCTGCAGTGATAGAAGACGTGCAGCTTCTGCAGCGCCTCGGGATTTTTCTCAAAGATATCTTCCAGGATAAACTTCTTGAATTCAAAGACCCTTGTCTTATCAACGGCAACGATAGAGGCTGTCCGCGGTCTGCCGGTGAGAAAGGCGACTTCCCCGAAAACGTCTCCTGAAGAGAGGGAGGCCAGTTCTATGTCCTCACCCAACAGACGCGTGACAACTTTCGCCTTCCCGGACTGTATGAGGTATATCGAATTCCCCATGTCTCCTTCCGATATAATTACTGCGCCTTGGGTATACCGCTGGGGTACGGATGTTTCCAGCAGGTGCATTATCTCATCAGGCGGCATGGAATCAAATACCGGGGGGATATGAATCGTGTCCTGGTTTTCGACCCAGTCGGCCTTAGAGACGGCTTGTGCTTCTCCTTCCATTGTTTCCTTGTCGTATTCCCTTCCGAGACCAAAGAATATATCTTCATTCTTTTCTTCGGCAGGGGCGGCCGCTGAAACGGATTCCTGCATCCTGACCGTATCCATTTCTACAATCAATCTCTTGGTCGACCCGGTAGCCTCTTCGTTGCCGGGGTCGAGTCTGAGGATAATCTTGTAGAGGCCCAGCGCCTTCTGGATCAGTCGCTGCTCCTCAAGGATAGCGGCCGATCTCCGATATGCGTCTATTGCCCCGGCCATGTCGCCGGTGCGCTGACAGATGTCGCCGAGCTTCAGCAGAATTTGAGGATTCTTCGGGTCAGCCGAGCTTAACTCGTTCAGCGAGTTCTTTGCCCGCGACCAGTCTTCATCTTTGACCGAGTAGTAGTACATCTCCCAGAGTTGTTTGCTCATATGACGTCCCTTCCTGTAATCGTGTTGTGAATGCAGACCCAAAAGAACGGCGTATGACAAATGCTTCCATATGCCTTCATCTCCCGGACCTTACGGCATCCTGTGCAACCCGTGATTATATAATCGACAAATCGCCCGAAGAACTTTATTATTTTTTATAACCGCGCGAAAGATAGTATATAATATACCAAAATAGGAAACAGGAGGTAGGTTTGAAAAAGAAGATATCCGTCGAATTGGCTTCCAGGATCAAGCATCTTCCGCCATATCTTTTTGCGTCGATCGACAAGATGAAACAGAAGGCGATAGCAAAGGGCACTGATGTCATTGATCTTAGTATCGGAGATCCCGACATCCCGACGCCTTCTCACATTGTGCGGGCGATGAAGAAAGCGGTTCAAAACCCGGCCCACCATCGCTATCCGTCGTACGAGGGCATGTTGTCTTTCAGAGAGGCTGTCGCGCTTTGGTACAGGAAGAGATTCAGGGTTGCCCTCGACCCGAAGACAGAAGTCCTCTCTCTCATAGGGTCCAAGGAAGGGATCGGCCATATACCTCTTGCATTTGTCAACCCGGGAGATATTGTGCTTGTGCCGTCGCCAGGCTATCCCGTTTATCCGATCGGGACACTCTTTGCCGGCGGAAAGAGCCACATCATGCCCTTGACGGCGGAGAACGGTTTTCTGCCGGATCTTAAGGCTATACCCGAAAAGGTTCTCCAAAGGGCGCGCCTTATGTTCATCAACTACCCGAACAATCCTACTTCCGCCTCTGCCTCCGAGGAGTTCTACACGGAAGTCGTAAGGTTTGCGTTGAAACACAATATAATCGTATGCCATGATGCCTCGTACACAGAGATATATTACAAGAGGAGGCCCGTGAGTTTTATGCAGATTCCGGGGGCCAAAGAAGTGGGCATCGAATTTCATTCATTGTCCAAGACCTATAATATGACAGGTTGGAGGATAGGTTTTGCCGTGGGTAACAGTGAGGTTCTTGCAGGACTTGGAAAGATAAAGACAAACCTGGACTCCGGCGTATTTCAGGCGATACAGGAGGCCGGCATCGTTGCGCTCGGGACTGAGGACTCTGTGCTGTCCCGGATCAGAAATACATACAGAGAGAGAAGGGATGCGCTGTTCAGCGGGTTAAAGAGTCTCGGCATGGATCTGACAAAACCTGACGCAACTTTTTATCTCTGGGCCAGAGTTCCTTCGGGGTTCGATTCAACAGGATTTGTGGCACATCTCTTGAATAAGTCGGGAGTCCTTGCTACCCCGGGCAACGGATTCGGGGCTCCGGGTGAGGGATATGTTAGGTTTGCACTTACTGCTCCGGCAGCAAGGATCGAGGAAGCCGTCGAGAGGATAAAGACAATTCTCTGATCGAACAAAAGACGCTGTTTCCGGTCTTGAAAGATCCTGGCGGATGTTTTAGGATAATGTCCATAGCTTATATCGGTATCGGCTCAAACCTGGGGGACAGGGCACACAATTGCAGGCGGTCGATAGAACTTCTCAGACAGAAGGGAATCATTGTTGAAAAAGAGTCCTCTCTGTATGAGACCGAGCCCTGGGGTGTAAAGTCTCAGCCTCTGTTTCTCAATATGGCGATAATGCTTGAGACGAACCTGCATCCAGGCGAACTGCTGACGATACTGAAAGATATAGAAGAGAAAATGGGCAGGGGGGAGACCTTCCATTGGGGGCCACGCATAATCGATCTGGACATACTTCTTTTCGACGACCTGGTCATGGACAGGGAGAATCTCAAGATACCTCATCCATACCTGCATAAGAGAGAATTTGTCCTGAGACCGCTCTGTGAAATCGCGGCATACGTTCAGCATCCGGTCTTGAAGCTGAGCATGAAGGAACTCCTGCAGAGTCTGGACTCTAAGAGCTCTTAGAAACCCTGTCTCCCGGACGTTAGAACACTGAGAATGCTTCGGGAGGCAATAAAAAACTCAGATGGCAGAAGGTCATGGAGTTTTTTGCTGACAACATCGCATCTTTACAAACTCACCTGGCTAGGCTGACCGGTCTGTCCCTTGCGCTATATAGCCGTGAAGGAGAGATTGTCCTGCCGCCGATAAATGAAAACGGGGTGCTGAAAGCCGTCACGTCTTCATCCATCGG
>DATHCU010000126.1:0-5533 GCA_035319385.1 Thermodesulfovibrionales bacterium | reverse complement strand
AAGCAGGCTGTATTCCGTATGAAGATGGAGGGGGACAAAATCCGAATGCCGATGCATATAAAAATATTACAGCTACAGGCAGTCTTAAGTCAACGCACAGAGTCGCCCGTCTTCCTCTAGGAAAAGCACGTCAGAAGTTCGCCGGGCTGGGTCGTGTTGGCCCCAATAATCCCCGCTTCGTCGTGGCAGAGACTTGTTTGAATCTCTGATTCCGAATAAGTAAGCTTTTCCGCTTTTTGACACGCCTTTTGTCCGGAAGTTATAATTTATTAATGAAGCTGAAGTTCATTATCATTCTTGCCGCGCTTGCTATCTTCACTGGAGTCTCTGCCGGAGTATATCTTGCCGTAAGCCGGGATGTTCCTTCAATCGAAGAAATAAAGCAGTACAGGCCCGACTCTGGCACAAAGATATATGCGGACGACGACACCCTCATAGGAGAACTGAAGGCTGAAAAGGGCATATTCGTCCCTATCGAACGGATGCCCGACAATATGATCAATGCTGTTGTGGCCGTCGAAGACTCTCGTTTCTGGAAGCACAAGGGGATTGATTATATCGCTATTCTGAGGGCGATAGTGAAAGATATCATCCACGTGGGATTCAAAGAGGGTGGCAGCACTCTCACACAACAGCTCACCAAGGTTATGTTCCTCTCGCCTGAGAAGACCTTGACCAGAAAGCTTAAGGAAGCATTCCTCGCTATAAAGATCGAAAAAAGTCTGGAAAAAAGGGAAATACTCGAATTGTATCTGAACAAAGTCTATTTTGGCCACGGCGCCTACGGAGTGGAGATGGCATCGAAGATATACTTCGGAAAATCCATAAAGGACATAACACTCGGGGAGGCGGCGATGATCGCGGGACTCGTGAAAGCCCCGTCTTCGTATTCTCCCTATAACGACCTTTCCAAAGCAAAGGAAAGACAACAGACAGTGCTCGCCCGGATGGAAGAAGAAGGTTATATAAAGCATGCCGAAAGGGAAAGGGCACAGCGTCAGCCCATCTACCTCTCCTCCATGAAAAAGGGAATCGAGGCCAACAACTATTTTACTGAATACATAAGGAAATACCTTGAACAGACTTATGGCCTTCAGGCTGTTTATAAGGGTAATCTCCGGGTTTATACCACGCTTGACAGAAGGGCTCAGATGCTTGCTGCCAGGGCTGTGCAGGAAGGACTGAGGGACCTTGACAAGCGTAGGGGCTGGCGGGGTCCGCTTGAGCATAAATCAGACATAGACTTTGGAAAAGAGATGAAGACGAAGGAGCTTTCATCAATGGTCGTATCAAACACAGGCGAGATAGCCTCTGGGCTAGTTCTGAGTGTTACGGATAAGGTCGCGGTAATAAAGACGCGCGGTATCATCGGTAAACTCTCTATCGATGATGCAAGGTGGGCATCAAGGGTGATCGAGGCGCACAAAGGCATGGCCAGAACATTAAAGAATTTTGCCCTTACCGATATTCTGAACCCCGGTGACGTCGTCAAGGTCAGTGTCAAGGACATCAAAGGGAATACCGTTCAGCTGTTGCTCGAACAGGATCCGCAGGTCGAAGGAGCCCTGGTTGCTATCGAACAGGAAACGGGTTTTATCAGGGCGCTCATCGGCGGATATGACTTCGTAAAGAGCGATTTTGACCGGGCACTCTATGCAAAGCGCCAGCCGGGTTCAGCCTTCAAGCCCATCATATATGCGGCGGCGATGGATAATGGGTTTACCCCCACCAGCATAATTATGGATGAACCGGTCACTTATCCGGGAGGGCCGAAGGGCGATTGGAAGCCGGATAACGCAGACCACAAATTCTACGGTCCGACTACACTGCGGGAAGGACTCACTTACTCAAGGAATGTGGTAACAATAAAATTACTTGACGCACTCGGGATCGATAAAGCTATCAACTTTGCCCAGAGCATCGGGATCAACAGCGATATGCCCAGGGACCTGACTCTCGCTCTCGGCTCATTGAGCATTACTCCGTTCGACCTGGCCTTGTGCTACAGCGTATTCGCTAACGGAGGTGAGAAGATAAAGCCGATAGCTATCAAGTACATCACCGATGCAAAAGGCACTATTCTTGAAAGCAACGAACCCGAGTCTGAAGAGGTCTTGAATCCTCAAACAGCTTTTCTCGTAACGTCACTGATGGAGGATGTCGTGCAGAACGGCACGGGATGGAGGGCAAAGGCACTCGGCAGGCCTGTTGCGGCCAAGACGGGAACGACAAATGATTACAAGGATGCCTGGTTTGTCGGATACACTCCGCATCTGGTCACAGCAGTATGGGTAGGATTCGACGACATGAGATCTCTCGGCTCACAGGAAACCGGGGCGCGGGCCGCGTCTCCCATCTGGGCGGAATTCATGAAGAATTTCGTTTCCGGAGAGGTTGAAGACTTCACTGTACCGGAGGGAATCGGCAGCTATATGATTGATCCCTCCACGGGACTCCTCGCCCGTGACGGAGCATCAGGCATCAAGGAATACTTCAAAGAGGGGTCTGAACCCCGTCAGATATCGCCCGTAATGTCTCCACGAAAGATATTGGAAAAAGCCACAAATCTTAATTTTGACTAGCTTTCAACAGTAGTTCCAAGACGCTCCTCTTTCCACAAATTATTCTGTTGACTTTTCAGAAGTTTGTTAGGTAAGATAACTGCGATTTTTATCCTCAGAGGAGGTTGTTATGGAAGATGTTGTATTGATGGATGTAATCGTTAACCCCGAGGTAATACCTCACAATGTCACATACGCGTTACTTGCCTCAGCTATCCTTATTGCAACAGCCCTCGCGGTCAGAGGGTCGATTCAACTGGTTCCGAAAGGCATCCAGAATTTCATGGAAATGCTCGTGGATGCCATATGGAAACTGGTAGATGAGAACATTGACCACCATTGGAGCAAACAGCTCTTCCCCTTCATCATGACGATATTCCTTTTCATTCTACTCTGTAACTTCATGGGGCTTGTTCCGGGTTTTTCATCTCCTACGTCGAACGTTAACACAAATGCTGCAATGGCCATTCCCGTGTTTCTGGCTACCCATTACTATGGTCTCAGGGTACATGGGGCAAGCTACATTAACCATTTTCTCGGCCCCATTCGCTCAGTGGCTGCACTGCCGCTGATGATTCTCATGTTCTTTGTTGAGGTCATCGGTCATATCGCAAGGCCTCTGACACTCACCGTTCGTCTGTTCGGCAACATGACCGGCAAGCACATCATACTCTTCGTCCTGGGCATTATTTCTCCTTGGATCATTCCTTCAGCTATTTTAGGTCTTGGCGTCCTGGTCAGTGTCGTGCAGGCCTTTGTTTTTGCGCTCTTGGCTACATTGTATTTAGCTGGTGCGGTAGAACACGCACATTAATTTTCAAATTTCAGGAAAGGAGGAAACAGAATCATGAAGAAAACATTAGTAGCTATTCTTCTCGTCCTCTCAGTCGTCTGCTTGCTCGCTCCCATAGCTTTTGCTGAGGAAGCGCCTGCAGCAGCGGCGACCGCAAAAGGCAGCTCAAACATCCTTTATTATGCGTTGGCTGCTCTCGGTAGCGGTCTTGGTATCGGTCTCGCAGCGCTCGGAACCGGTATCGGCCAGGGTATCGGTTTAGGAGGAGCTTGCGAAGGTGTTGCCAGAAACCCTGGAGCATCGGGCAAGATCACCACAACCCTTATCATCGGTCTCGCGATGATCGAGTCTCTCGCAATTTACGCACTCGTCGTCGTCCTGATCCTTATCTTCGTCAATCCGTTCGGAAAACTTCTGCAGTAATTCGATTTCGGACAAAAAAGGGCAGGATAATAATCCTGCCCTTTTTATTTTGTCCTGTCATGGCCTTCCCGAAGACAACCTATTGAAAGTATCGCAGTGGAAGTATCCATCTGCGCATTAGCAGATGTGCACGAGAACAGAATATATATTTAGTATGGTCTCTTTAGATTATTCGAAGGCGTTCGCGTTGAACAGGAGATGTCATGGGTGCTGGTAGGGAAGCTTCTTCTGTCTTATGCCTGCCGGCTATAAATTCTTGAAGACATTCTTGGGCATAAGATGGCTCATAAGGTAGGAAATAATGTCCTTATGCCAATCAAAACCGTATCTCCTAATTATCGGTAGGAACCCGTCCTTTTTCGCGAGGTCGATGAGGAGATTTATCTGGCGGTCGGAGAATCTGGAAAAGATGCCCCGGAGAAGCATTCCCGCCCTGAGTTCTGGATCAAGCAAGGTCTTCCATTCCATCTCGTATTTCTTCAGAAATCCATTGCTGAAGTCCCCCGTTCTAAAGGCCTTAGCAGCCGTCGCAGCAGCGAGTTCCGAGCAGAGCAGCCCGAAGTATATTCCACCGCCCGTTGTGGCCTTAACCTGCCCGGCAGCCTCTCCAACTACCACAAGTCTCTCCGCATAGCTTTTCGCGACGCTTCCAATGGGTATCGGGCTGCATTTCAGATCATCGCTGCAATCCCTGACCCTTCGAATAACATGCTCACTGTTCAGAAATCTTCGCAGAAGCCCCGGCGCATCGTTCTTTGCCATTAGCCCTATCCTTGCAGTCCTTTCTCCCGCAGGGATGATCCATGAAAAGAACCCCGGCGCGACCTTCTCGCCGAAATAGACTTCCACATCGTTGACGTCCTCAATTGTCGCTTCTGCCTGAACGCCGTAAACAAATTCCTTCGGACTTCCCGGGCTTCCAAGAACAGTCTTCAAATCAAAACCCGTAGCTATTACACCCATCCTCGACCTGAACGCCTTGTCCTCATCCCCTGTTCTCACGCTGATTGAGAAGACTCCACCCGAGTTAGCAATACGTGTAACTCTCGCGTCAAGGTAAGTTGTGACACCCCGAGATGCCGCCTGAATATGCAGCTCCTGATCAAACAGGGCGCGGTCCACAACATGAGCGATTGGTGATTCAGAACGATACTCGATGCAGTTGCCGGAGGGAGAGAATGCCTTAATAGAGTTTATGTCCCTAACTACGGACTGAGAAGGAAGACCGAACCGGCGGAAGCACTCGATGCTTATGATCCCGCTGCAGTTTACGTCTTTTCCTATAGACCGGTTCTTTTCAAAAAGTCCCACGTCCAGACCCTTTTCAGCAAGCAGCTTCGCAGTATAGCTGCCAATAGGGCCCGCCCCAACGATAATAACGTCATGATCCATCTTCAGAGCCATTCATAAGTACCTTTCGAGACAATTCGATTCAGTTCTTAATTTTTACAAATCTCAGCCTTCTTTTGCAACTAAATTAAGCGGTTCACTCCGCTGCAATCCCACCCGCTGCTGGAGGTAGCAATCGCCTGCATTCACTACAGAATCGGCATCTCTTTCTCGTGATGTCTGCCGGAAGGTCTTGTCATGGGGATGCTTTTCAGATATGATCTTCTTATGAACCCCCCTGATTCGGACGAAGTTCTCTGATCCTCATCCTGGAGATTCAGGCTGAATCCCGCGGCCCTGGTCAACCTGTAGCGTAGTAATGTGATAGAATATACCACAAATTAAATAATCGGAGGATATAAATACC
>DATHCU010000125.1:0-2780 GCA_035319385.1 Thermodesulfovibrionales bacterium | reverse complement strand
GAAGACATATGCCTTCCAATATACTTTAAGGACAGCAACGGTCGCGCATAGAAACTTCTACGGTCAACAGGTTTACTTGTGCTGCTCCAGTTCAAAGGCTTTTTCGCTCCTCTTCGCGGCCTTTTCAGCCCGCTGCGCAGCCTTCTCGGCCCTTTCACAGCACTCCTTGGCCTCAAGCTTGCTTATCCTGTCGACGAGCGGTTCAATCTGCTGCTGCACGTAGTCCCTGGATGCACAGCCAATAGACAGAGTCATTAATAGGAGACCAATCAACGGAACTGTTCTTTTCATCGCCATCCTCCTCAGGTGTGAATTATTGATAGAAATTCAAATCCGACTTATAAACAGCAAGAACAGTGCCATAAGGAGCTCGTTGATTTATCTACATTTTCCGTCGGCGACGGAAGACAATATTCCCTTAATGCATCATTTTTGCCCGATCAATAAAGCGTGTCGAGCAGCCGGGTGCTGCTCCATCTCCCGGAACTAGGATCTTGAACAGCCTTTACTCGGGCACATCACTAACCATCGCGGGTAAATATAAAATCACGCTGGATTGCAAAATTGGCAAGGAACACTACTGACTCGGCAATCAGCTTTGCGGGAACCACGGATATTCCCAAAAGCGAGTTCAAGACCTTAATCAGCAGGTATGAGACAAGACCGGACACAACAACCAGGGACAGGTACTTAGGGAACGTCTTCCTGTGCTTCAAATCCGAGTAAAAAGCAACTTTTTTTACTGCGAGGTAATTGAAACCCATTGATATGGCACGCGCAGAAACCTGAGCGAGAAAGATACCCGGACTCAGACTATAAACAAGAATGAAGACAGCATTATCGATCAAAGCTGAAGAGATGGCAGCAAGGGCAAATCGAAAAAGGACGAAATAAATCCTCATCGAGTCGATTAGCGGATTGAAGTGGGAGGATCTGTTCTGATCCGCATAGAGAGTGGTAATCGGTTGCTGGACAATATTCCGCCCCATATGTTTGCACGCAAGCAGCATATCAAGTTCGAATTCATATCGGTTCGAGTCTATCCTAAGGAGGCTGCGAATTAAGGACATCGGAATCCCGCGGAGCCCTGACTGCGTATCCGCAAGCTTCTGACCCGTCAGAAGCCGGAACAGATATTTTGTTATACTGTTACCAACCTTGCTGCGCAACGGGACATTCTTGTCAAATTCTCTCACACCCATAATCAGGCTCTCGGAATGGGTTTTCAATGCTTCCGCAACCTTCAATGAGTCTTCGAGCAAATGCTGGCCGTCCGCGTCCATCGTAACAACACCTGCATAACCTCCAAAGCAACACTGATTCAATCCCGTTTTAAGGGCCGCCCCCTTGCCGAGATTGACTGCATGCCTCAGCAAAACAACTTTTTCGATCTTTTCGATCTCAGCGAAGGTTGAATCGCATTCGCGGCCGCTGCCATCATCGACCACAACGACCACCTCAAAACTGCTCTTCGATATTCCTCGAACAAGGTCTATTAGTCCATTGGACGGATTGTAGGCGGGGATCAAGGCTGCCACCTTACTGTTGAGTCCCTTCTCAATTTCTTCCATAGTCACAAGGGCCTTTGTTTGGCCAAATGCGGCCATTTCTTATTGTATTCGTTGAGGGCCGCCTGCAGGAATGTCGTCCTCTTCTTTATTCCAATTAATCTGTATGAGTGTATTAGAATCGGCGTGGCATCATGGCTTGTCAAAAAAAGCACTCCTTTCTCTGCGCTTGGATCCGCTTCCACTGGCGGCGAAACATAAATTTTTCTTCCGGCGTCCAACTTGAACGGGCTTATGGAAAAAGTGCCCGATTTGTTCACCCAATTGATTTGAAATCTGCCGCTGCTTTCTCTTTTCTTCGTTTTTTCCGCCTCAATAATAATCTTATACGATCCATATCTGTTTTCGAATTCTCTCCCTTCAGGCTTCTCCGCGGTCACAATTATAGGCTTAACAAATACTTCGGACTTTAGTATATCGTCATGCTTGATCTTAAAGAGCAAGTAGCGATCATCCTCGCTGAACGGCTCCAGTATTTCTTTGATGTCGTCCTTGCCGAGAGAGAAGAACTCTGGATAATAATACGAAGAGTCTTTTCTCACCAGATAATAATCGAATGCCTTCAGAAACTCGACCGGGGAAATCTCTTTCGATACTACCTTATTCATCAGGAACGTGTTATACCAGCTGATATTGTAAAACTCACCTCTGAATGCCCCTCTTGCCTGATCGTTATTAGACACTACCCTGATCCCTTCTTTATTGACTGAAGAGAGGACTTTTTCGTTTTCGACCAATGTCAAATCCTGATTTGCATGGAGCATTTTGGGGCTGTATGTAAGCCATTGAGGAGTAAAGATATACCGAAGATTCGGCACAAGAAGAGCAACGATCGCTCCGTAGAGTAAAACCGTACGGACTCTCTCATTCCTCACCCAGTGCAGGGCAGACACAAGGACAAGGGAACAAAGAGGCATCGCAAGCGCAACTATTCCCATTCTATAGCGCAGGTTGGAAGATCCGAACGTAGACACCCAGTATGAAAGTAAGACGAAGAGAAGAAGGGATAAGGCTGTCTTGTTGCGCCTGATCAGTAGTATTATCGGTGCTGCGGGGAGCAACAAAAGGAAATATCCTATCCCGCCGTCGGACCACTCCCAGTGCCTTCCTGAATGAAGAATCATCGACAGAAAGGAACTTATATTGAATCCCAGCGGATGCTTCTCCCACGTCAGATCTACAAAGTTCAGCTTGTCGAAATAGACACTCTCG
>DATHCU010000124.1:0-3167 GCA_035319385.1 Thermodesulfovibrionales bacterium | reverse complement strand
AAGTTCATCAGCCTTCCGTTCGTTGTATCCTGATACAGCGCCACCCAGCCGATTCCCCTCATTGCGCCTGTCGCACGGAAGTCCTTTTCCCACAGATCATACCCGCCGAATTCCTCCGCCAGCTTTTTGCCGAGTTTCCCGTTTTTATCAAGAGGGTTCTTCCCCCCGAGGTTCTCAAAATAATATTCGTGAAGCCGCATCCCGTTGAACTCCCACCCCAGCCGCCTCTTCAGCTCAGCATACTCCGGGGTTCCGGCCTTTTCCTCCTTCAGCATCTGTCCGAGCGTATCAAGCAGCTTGTTCGTATTCGTCACATATCCCTGATACAGCGTAAAATGGTTCTTCAGCAACGTCTCGCTGAACCCCTCCATGCCTATGAGTTTTGCGTAATCCTTTGCCGTGTAAGCCATTTTATCTACCTCCTTTTTATCCTTTACATATTCAGACAGAACGATCGTCTTATCCCTTCATGTGCACGTCATAAAGCGCCTTGCCTACAAAGAAATCACACCATGCCAATGCTATATCGGGCATGGTTGACTTAATCAGCCAGGCCTGCGGCGGAATGGACTTCGCGTATATCTCCGCTATGCTGAAATGGGCCATAAACACTGTGCCGTATATGACAATGATCCCGTTCAGCAAATATGCATATACGGCAGTTCTTCTGGATGTGAAGAGAACAGTAACCAGCACGAGATCCACGAGTGGAAATATGAACGAGAGAAACCGTGTTCCGTCAAAAGTAAATGCGCCGGGCTGTCCGGCAACCGGGACCATAAAGCTGTGTATCCTGTAGTGCAGCATCAGACCCGACAAAGACACCAGGAAGAGAGCTGCCAGCAGTGCGCGCTTGGTCATCATCCGATTAAAACCTGAACTCGGCGATATGTCCGATATAGAGCGTGAGTCCGATCATGATTACGTGAAGTATCCACCACCCGGGCTTGTATCTCATGAAATGTCTCACGGCTATCTCCAGAGAAGATGGCCGATCGTATACACCGCGGATATTCCCAGAAGATGTATAATCCACCATCCCGCCCTCAGGAAACTGATCTTCCTTGAAAAGCCCTCATTCATCATAGATTCCCCCTCAATGCTCATTATTATCGGCGACCGGCGCCGGGTTCCTGGCCGCAGGTCACCACTCTTCCTGCTACCAGGACTTAGCAAGAGAGATACCAGGCAATAACATGCTGCTTTTATTGGTTTTTTTCGGGATGGTCCATTCCTCTCAAAGGCAATTTGTCTTTCCGGCAGGCAATTTGTCTGGACATTATTCATGACATTCCGATGAGTCAAAGCAGATGCCGTGTGTCAGAAATGAACTCTGATTCTATCCTTCCTTCATATAGCTTGTCATGTCAATCATGCTGAAAAGCAATAAGAGAAAACCCCGCCGTATATTCGACACAGGGAATTTTCTTATAATAGATAACATAGGCGTTTGCAGATATTTTTTTACATGCGAGGTCGTTTTTCATGGTTATCACAGTCAAGAAATTTCTGGAGAAATATATAAATCCGTTGCCCGAAGGGTCGGGCGGCATTTCCGACCGCTCTCTCAAGATCGCCACTGCCGCGCTTCTCCTGGAGATGATGCGTGCTGATGCACGTGTAACCGAAGACGAAAGAAGCGCGGTCATGAAGACCGTTATGTCGAGATTCAATCTCACCAGGGAAGAATCGGACGACCTGCTCCAATTCGCGGAGCAAGAGATTCGGAAGGCCACCGGCTATTATGAATTTACCTCGCTTATCAACAAAGGCCTCGCTTATGGCCAGAAGGTGAAGGTGATCGAAAGCCTGTGGGAGATTGCGTTTGCGGACAGATGTCTAGACAAGTACGAGGAACATATGGTGAGAAAGATAGCCGATCTCATCTACGTGGAGCATAAAGACTTTATCGAGGCGAAGCTCAGGGTCAAAGAAAGGCTTTCCTTGTAAGCTGCCGGGAAGTCCGCCCCAATCAGGTCTGCGGGGCTACAAGATGTGAAAGCCTTGGTGCCGTATCTGTTTTTCCCGTTCCTGCCTTATGGACAACACATGCTGAGTATCAGCGGTAATTGTTCGAAAACGGGACTACCAGCATCCATGGCATCGTCAGCCACTTCTTGTCCCTGTAATTTGCGAGTCCTATGGTCATGCCGTCGTGGCCCG
Organism: Thermodesulfovibrionales bacterium; assembly: GCA_035319385.1. Lineage (GTDB taxonomy): Bacteria > Nitrospirota > Thermodesulfovibrionia > Thermodesulfovibrionales > SM23-35 > DYFC01. Next base: position 1,004 of record DATHCU010000124.1, on the reverse strand, counting down.
CAACGGGCTGTGCCCGGTATGTGCCGAACAGCCGGTCCCACCAGGACAGATTAAATCCATAATTGCTGTTCGTTTCCTTGATAATCACGGAGTGGTGCACCCTGTGCATATCGGGTGTGACCATGAACATTCTCAGTATTGCATCCAACCTCTTGTTTAATAGAACGTTGCTGTGGTTAAACATCGAGGTGGCATTCAGCAGCACCTCGAATACTACGACCGACCAGACCGGCGTCCCCAGTAAAGTGATCGCGGCCATCTTGATGAACATAGAAATGAGTATCTCGATCGGATGGAATCTGGAGCCGGTTGTTACGTCAATATCGAGGTCCGTGTGGTGCATCCTGTGAAGGCGCCAGAAGATTGGCGCCCTATGGAAGAGGGCATGCTGCGCATAAATGGTTAGATCAAGGACCCCGATCGATAAGGCACCGGCTATCCATTCCGGCGCCGCAACCATGTTGAAGAGGCCGAGACCGTGATCTCTGCAATACAAGGCAACTTCAACCGCAGTCAACGGCAGGACCAGCCGGAGCAATGCACTGTCAAGGAAGGTGATACTCAGATTGTTCAGCCAGCGCACACTTTTGGACTGGCTCAGGGGTCTTCTCGGCGAGATAGTCTCCATCAGGGCCATGAATGCAAAGACCCCGAAGAAGAACCCGAGCCTTATGTAAATCTCTTTATCGATTATGAACATGTTCATTGACAGACCTCGTATGCCGCTCGTCAGCCGATCAGTACACTGTCTTAAACCAAATGTCGCAAAAAGGCTCTGCACGACAGAAGGGCTGGCGTGGCAAGAAAGCCTTCATGCGATACCTTAGCGTACTTTTGAGTCGCGTTTCAACACTTCAGCAGGACTGCACACTTGGTTGAAAGTGCAACCAGGTGAGAATGGCTCATCTCACATCACGTCTAAAGGCCTTCTCGTTATGCAACTGATGAGTCTATTTTTCAAACAGTTTCTTATACTTGCCATACCCTTCTCTTTCGAGGTCCTC
>DATHCU010000123.1:0-4505 GCA_035319385.1 Thermodesulfovibrionales bacterium | reverse complement strand
GACCTTGACCCTTCCTTCGCCTCCAGCGCTCTATCGAGAACAAACGACTTTATATCCATAATATCCTCCTCCACGCTATTTATTATTGATAAATATACCACAATACACTTTGCAAGGTACATTGCTCGCCCAGACGCAAATCCTCTTCAGATCCTCACCTTGACAATTGACTTAGTCCGAATCACCTTATAAAATGTCATATGCCCCGGATAAAGGTCCTGCCCCCTGATTTGAGAAACAAAATAGCAGCCGGAGAGGTCATTGAAAGACCCGCATCGGTTGTCAAAGAACTCATCGAGAATTCCATTGATGCCGGGAGCACCGACATAAAGATCGATGTCCTCTACGCGGGCAAACGGTTGATAAGGGTGTCAGACAACGGTTCAGGCATGGACAGGGAAGATGCCCTCTTGTGTTTTGAAAGCCATGCCACAAGCAAGCTATCGACCGAGGACGATCTCTTCAATATCACGACGATGGGATTCAGAGGCGAGGCACTGCCTTCTATCGCCTCGGTGTCAAAAGTCAGAATTGTCACCGGTTTGAGAGGATCTTCCGGAGGCATATCAATAGAGATTGCAGGCGGCGTGGTCAAAGAGATAAGGGATTCCTCGTCTGCCGGCACGTCCGTTGAAGTGAGAGATTTGTTCTTCAATCTCCCGGCAAGGAAGAAGTTTCTTAAAACAAATAGCACAGAACTCTTTCACATTATGGATACCGTCACAAAGGAATCCCTTTCGCATCCTCATGTGGGTTTCACTCTGATAACGGACAACAAGGAGACGATCAGCCTGCCCTCGGCATCAGGCATCAGAGAGCGCATCATGCAGGTTTACGGCGAAGAGTTTGTGAGCGGGCTCCTCGGGATCTCCTATGACGCGGGAGAGATAAGACTGACCGCCCTTGTTTCGAATACCCTCAATTTCAGAAATATGAGATCGCATCAGTTCATCTTCATCAATACGAGGCCGGTGAAAGACGCCTCGATTTCTTCCGCTGTTTACAAGGCGTACGAGGGCATCCTTCCTCATGACAGGCATCCTGTCTTCTTTATCTATCTTGATATAGATCCGCCCAGGGTTGATGTCAATGTTCATCCTGCCAAGAGAGAAGTACGGTTCGAGAACAAAGAGATGATCTATCGCATGCTCTTGTCGAACATTCAGGAATCGGTAAGAGAATACCGGTCCGAATACGCAAGACCATTCAGCCAGACGGCCGAGGCGGATATCCAGACCGGTGTGACCGGAGGATATCCTTCGTTCAACACTCCGTCTGCCCTCTTTCCGCAATCTCATGTTGTCGCCGAACCTCTGGACTTCCCATACATGCCTTCTATTCCCTTCATCTATCTCGGAGAGACATTCGTGGCCCTTTCCGGCAAAGGGGGACTAACGATCGTAGACCACCACGCTGCTCATGAACGAATACTGTTTGAGAGACTTCTTAAAGGTGTAAGCCTGAATTCTCACCAGCTTCTGTTTCCGAGACAGGTAAAGGTGTCGCACAAAGAATATGCGATCATCCTTGAGAACACACGCCTCCTGAATGATTTTGGCATTGATATTTCTGATTTCGGTCATGACACCCTCATAGTTCGGTCTCTTCCCGATGCCATCGAGGAAGCGGACCTGCGGGGTATCCTCTCGGACGCCGCATCCTGCCTACTCGAAAACATCCCGCCTGATCGATCCCTAAAAGAGGAGCTTGCAGCACGCATCGCCTGTCATAGCTCTGTCAGAGGGAGGCAACTTCTGAACCAGGAGTCGATATCCGGGCTGATCTCTGATCTCGAAAAGACAGAACATCCTGACCAGTGCCCCCACGGAAGACCCACACGGCTTTTCTTTTCGCTCGAGGATCTGAAGAAGATGTTTAAGCGGAAATGAATAAGGTCATAATACTCCTGGGGCCTACGGGCGTCGGGAAGACGGCCGTCTCCCTGCTGCTCGCCGAAAGGATGGGGACGGAGATAATCAGCGCGGACTCCATGCAGATTTACCGGCACATGGATATAGGCACAGCCAAGCCTTCTCACGAGGAAAGGGCCCGGGTGAATCATCATATGATCGATATCGTTGAGTCCTGGGAATCATTTAGCGCCGGGAAGTACATCGCAGCCGTTGTACCAATTATTGAGAGGCTGTTCCTTGAAGGAAAAATCCCGGTTATCGTCGGTGGGACAGGTCTTTATATCAAGGCAATGACTCGGGGCATTTTCAGCGGCCCGTCCGCGGACTGGTCTCTCCGGGAAGAGTTACTGGCCAGAGAGTACGAAAAACCGGGCGCTTTGTACGAATACCTGAAAGAGATCGATGCTGAAGCAGCGGAGAAGATAACACCAAAGGATACCAGAAGGATAGTAAGGGCTCTGGAAGTCTGTCTGAGCGGCGCCGTCAAGATGTCGGAGATGCAGAAGCGGTTTACAAGACCTCTTCCCTACGAATTCGTCAAGATCGGCTTGCTGAGGGAGAGGAAAGAGCTGTACAGTCTGATCGAAAAGCGCGTTGACGCAATGGTGGCATGCGGACTTGAGAATGAGGTAAGAACTGTATCAGCTCTGGCTGAAGGGATGCAGACATCTCCGCTGCCTTCGATGCAGGCTATAGGCTACAAAGAGATAATGCTGTATCTGCGCGGCGAAATATCTCTGGAGGATGCAATCAGCCTGATCAAACAAGGGTCTAAGAGATATGCCAAGAGGCAATTCACATGGTTCAGGAAAGAAGAAGGCATTTCATGGATCGATATTACAGGCGAATATGAAGATTCGGAGATATTTGATCATGTCCGTGCCACACTCAAAAAAGAATACGGGATCGAAATCTCTTGAATCGGCGGGAAGATCAAATCTTCGCTTTGATGAGGTGAGTCCCTCTCGCATTTGGCATAGTGTAACTGAAAATAGCTGAAAGCCTTGCAATATTGAAGGAAATCATTTATGTTAGTATGAAAATACTAAAAGGAGCTCTTGTATGACTACTCCGTCGAGGGGGCTGAACCTTCAGGATACCTATCTGAACCAGCTCAGAAAGGAAAAGACACCTGTTGTCATTTATCTCACAAATGGGGTAAGGTTGAAAGGCGTGATAAAAGGGTTTGACAATTTTGTGATCCTTTTGAAAGAGAATGCTCAGTCGCTCATTTACAAGCATGCCGTCTCGACCATAGTTCCGGAAAAAGACATAGAGTTGGACTTTGAGGGTCAGCGTTAATTGCCGGAATCCCGTCCCCACTGTGGACGTTATTATCGAGCGCGACGAAGGTGTGCTGCTGATCAAGAGAAGGAATCCGCCCGAGGGATGGGCGTTGCCGGGAGGATTCGTTGATTATGGTGAGAGTCTCGAGGCTGCCGCTATCCGGGAGGCAAAAGAGGAGACCGGCCTGGATGTCAAACTGATTCGTCAGTTTCATTCTTATTCCGAACCTTCAAGGGATCCCAGGCATCACACGATTACAACCGTTTTTATCGCAACCGCAGAGGGCAAACCGGTTGCGGGAGATGATGCCATGGAAACAGCTGTATTCAGCAAGGATAATCTGCCGGAAAAGATTGCCTTTGACCATCGGGACATTCTCGATGATTATTTTATACGGAGGTATTAACAGATGCTGAGAGCAATGCGCAAACATGCACGGTATTTTTATGTGCTTTTCTTTATTATCATCATTACTTTTGTGTTCTGGGGTGTCGGAACGGTTGACAAGACCGGCAATGTGGTCAATGTCGTTGAAGTGGGCCCTTATAAGATCACTGTCGAAGAATACTGGAAGGCATATGACAGAATCTTCCGGCTGTACAAGGAAGTCTATAAGGACGCCTTTGATGAAAAAATGGTGAAGGAGATGAATCTGAAGGAGAAAGTGCTTGATTCGCTTATCGACGAAAGGGTTCTGCTTGTTGCGGCCAAAGATACGGGCATAACGGTTTCGAATGAAGAACTTCAGGATTCCATATCCCACGAACCCGCCTTTATGCAGAACGGTGCCTTTAGCAAGGACGTATACCTGAACAGACTGAGACTGAGCAGGATAACGCCTGAGGTCTATGAAAGCCTGAAGAGACAGGAATTGACCGTGGATAAGATGAAGAGGCTTATTGAACTTTCGGCAGATGTGACTACAATAGATGCGGAACTGCCTCAGACGGCCGGAAGTGAGCAGTCGATAAACACAATAAAGCAGGCTATGATGAGTGACAAGAGAGGAAGGGCCGTAAAGTCTTTCATAGAAGGCTACAAGAAATTGATAAAGATAAAGATCGACAGAAAGCTTCTTGAATAAGTCCGTCTTTATGATCTTGAAAACAGAGGGGTCTTTATAGTAGCATAAATACTCGTGCCGAAGTGGTGGAACCTGGTAGACACGCACGTTTGAGGGGCGTGTGGGGTAACCCGTGCGGGTTCAAATCCCGCCTTCGGCACCAAAACAATCCTCCTTGCTTCCGCCCGTCCGGGAATCTTTCCGGAGTTCACTCTTCCAGACGTCCGTTTTTCATTCGTATT